>NZ_JBWKYN010000011.1:0-55199 GCF_059423785.1 Arcicella sp. GW458-12-2-14-TSB2
CTTTTGTCTTAGAATATAGTTTTATTCCGAAAATCTATCTCAATTTTAACGTAACGACCGAAACAACTACTAAAAGAATACAGATAATCCAAAAGCGTGTTACAATTTTAGCTTCATGATAGCCTTTTTTCTGAAAGTGATGGTGTAGAGGCGACATTAAGAAAATACGACGCCCTTCGCCAAATTTATTTTTGGTATATTTAAAATAACTTACTTGCATAATGACAGAGAGTAGTTCTATCAAGAATATGCCACATAATACAGGTATCAACAATTCTTTTCTGATTACGATGGCAAGTGTTGCGATAATTCCACCTAACATCAAGCTACCAGTATCTCCCATAAACACTTGTGCAGGGAAAGAATTGTACCATAAAAAACCAACGCATGCTCCTACAAAAGCCGCACAAAAAACGGCTAGTTCCCCAGAATTGGGAATAAACATTACGTTCAAATATTGAGAGAACACTTTATTACCTGATACATACGCTAATACTGCTAAACCAATACCAATAATTACAGACGTTCCAGCCGCCAAACCATCAATTCCATCAGTAATGTTTGCTCCGTTAGAAACCGCCGTAATAATGAAAATAACAGCAATTACATATATTACCCACGTATATTGGTCAAGCCCCAAGAAATCAGGGATTAAATAGCTATAATCAAACTGGTTGTTTTTTAGGAAAGGTACTGTTGAAATCAACGCTTTTGAATCCGTAAATTTTTGTACCTGACCTATGTTAGTAGCAATCTTTGCTTTCTCGTAAAACCTTACTTTAATGTCATCATTAAACCACATTGTAAGACCCACGATTAATCCTAAGCCAATCTGACCAACGATTTTGAATCTACCAGAAAGACCTTCTTTATTCTTTTTGAATACTTTGATATAATCATCAATAAAGCCAACGCCACCCAACCAAACGGCAGTTACCAATAACAAAATGATGTAAATATTATTAAGCTTCGCAAACAACAAAGTGGGCACTAGTAAAGACAATAGAATAATAAAGCCACCCATCGTAGGTGTACCTTTCTTTTGCATTTGTCCTTCTAATCCTAAATCTCTGATGGCTTCGCCAATTTGTAATTTACTCAATAGATTAATCACGGCTTTTCCCCAAATGGCTGCAATTCCTAAAGAAGTAACTACTGCCGCAAAAGCACGGAAGGTAATGTATTGAAACAAACCTGCTCCCGGAAAGTTGAAGTGTTTATCTAAATAATCAAATAGATAATAAAGCATAATAATTTGGTTAGTATGATGGCAAAATTATGAAGACAGATTTAAATAGCTTTTGTTTGTATAAACAGAAGTGCAAATTTAGTAATGTTATTTAGTTTTAAAGCAATATTCTATTCCTAATACTGCATCTCTTTTGTTGATAAGTTCTGTTAATTTCCAAAAGCTTCTTTCAAAATCAATCTATCATCAAAATCATATTTTACTCCTTGAATATCCTGATAGGTTTCGTGCCCTTTGCCTGCTACTAATATAATATCCCCTGCCTCGGCCAAGGTATTTACAGCATAATCAATGGCTTCTTTTCTGTCTACAATAGTTTTCGTTTTTTTGAAGTCTAGCGGAGGAACGCCTTTTTGCATCTGAGCCAAAATTTCTAATGGGTCTTCTTTGCGTGGATTATCAGACGTCAATATTACCTTATTCGATAAGCTACAAGCTATTTTTGCCATAATCGGGCGTTTGGTCGCATCTCTGTTTCCGCCACAACCCACTACCGTGATTACCTGTTGATCATCTCCTTTTATCTGCTTAATGGTTTTCAATACATTCTCTAAAGCATCTGGCGTATGGGCATAATCTACAATACCTACTTTTTTGTCTTTGATTGAAACAATCTGTTCAAATCGTCCTGGAGCAGTTTTTAATCCTGACATCTGTACGAGTACTTCGTCAGGGTCTTCGCCCAACAAGGTAGCGGCGCCATAAATAGCCATCAAATTATACGCATTGAAAGTACCTATTAGCTGAAAATGTATCTCTCGTCCATCTATTTCCATTTGCAAACCATAGATACTATCCGAAACAATCCTGCCTTTTACTGTAGCAAGGGTTTCTAGGGAGTAGGTTTTTATACTGGCCTTGGTGTTTTGAACCATCACTGCACCGCGACGGTCATCAATATTTACTAAAGCAAAAGCCGTTTTAGGTAAAGCATCAAAAAAACCTTTTTTAGCTTTGATATAGTTATCAAACGTTCCGTGAAAATCCAGGTGGTCATGGGTGATATTTGAGAAAATAGCCCCTGCAAAAGTTACTCCTGTAATACGATGTTGTACAACCGAATGTGAACTTACTTCCATAAAGGCATTCGTACAGCCAGCTTCAACCATTTCTGCCAATATCTTATTCAAACTTACTGCATCTGGAGTAGTATGGGTAGAAGGTATTATTTCTTCGTCAATCTGATTTTGAACGGTAGAAATCAATCCACAACGATAACCTAGTTGACGAAACAAACGAAATAACAACATTACAGTCGTTGTCTTTCCATTAGTGCCTGTAATACCTACTAGTTTTAATTTTTGAGATGGATTACCAGAAAAAGCCGAGGCGATATATCCTAAGGCTTCAGAAGTATCTTTTACTTGAATATAAGTAACTGATGGCAATGGATTCTCTGGTAAATCTTCGCAAAGAATGGCAGTTGCGCCCAATTCTATGGCTTTATCAATAAATGTATGACCATCCACTTGTGTGCCTTTTAAAGCCACAAACATCGAGCCCTCTGTAACAGCACGAGAGTCGATGATGATAGATGAAACTGCTATTTCGGTATTACCTAGTATAGTAATTGTTTTAATATTTTTAAGAAGACCAGTCAGGATTTGCATAATGATAATTGAAAAATTCAAATTAAAAAACCACTAATTCGCCATTAGTTTAGTACTAACCCAATTGTTCTATTTTTAGTAGCGAAAGAACCGGGTGGAATCGATTGGCTACTTACGCGACCAATACCTTTATAACTTACTTTATAACCTTTGTTTTCTAATACATAAATAGCATCCCTCAACGACATTCCTCTCATATCTGGTACTTTATTTTTAGGATTTCGGTGTTCTTCAAAATGCATCTTGCCATTTTCAGCTTGCATCGTTGCCCATCCCTCATTAGTAGGCATTTTTTCGATACCAAACTCTTCGTTGATAGCCTTGATGTCTGAAGTATGAGCAATTTGTTTTTGACTTGTAAGCTTGGTACCGCCTTTTGCCAATAATTTGTGCATCTGAATATCGCACGCATAAATTTTATCTGCAATTTCTTTAAAAACGGGTGCTGAGGCATCACTAGCAAAAAGGGCTTCTTTCTTTACGCCCCTCGGATTATCAATGGCCACTACACAGCTATATTTAGGAGCATCCGCAGGGAAATAGCCAATAAAAGAGGTATAATACATTCCTTTTCTGTATTTACCATTAATTAGTTTCTGCGAAGTTCCCGTTTTGCCTGCTATTTTATATAAATCATTTTTGATATTAGATGCTGTTCCTCTTTCCACAACCCCTTCTAACATTTTCCTTACTTTCGCTAAAGTTTCTTCAGAACAAATAGGATTTTCGTCTACTTCTTGTTTGATTTTAAAATCATCCTCCACTTTATCTGCCACTCTGGTTTCTTTTACGATAATGGGCTGAATCCATTTCCCATTGTTGGCAATGGCATTATAGAAGGTTAGCATTTGAAGGGGTGTCAAAGCCATTCCATAACCGATAGAGTTCCACGGTAAACCTGTGATATCTCCCTTTTTAGGGGGACTGATTTTAGGAATAGCATCTGGGCGTAATTGAAAATTCAAGCGTTGGTCTAAATGAAAATCATGTAGTTTTTGATAATACTTCATTTCATTTCCTTTGCCAAAATACTTTAACATTAACTTGGCAGTACCAACGTTTGACGAATGTTCAAAAACAGATTGGGCTGTTATTGTTCCATAGCCCGTAGTTTTAGAATCTTCTAAGATTTTATCTCCGATTTTCATTTTACCATCGCCTGTCTCTACCAGCTCATTATTCGATAAATTCCATTCTTCCATCAATGCCACCATAGATGCTAATTTGAATACAGAACCTGGGTCTGTTAAACCCAACACAGCATGATTATAAGTTTCGGCATAATTAGACGTATCCCGCATTCTGGTAAGGTTGGTCATCGCTTTGATTTCACCCGTAGCTACTTCCATTACTACCACACAGCCTTTATCCGCACCTGATCTTTTCAAGGCTCTCAGTAAAGAGCTTTCGGCAACGTCTTGTATATTTACATTAATGGTCGTGTGAATATCCAAACCCGGAATTGGGATAGATTCCTCTCCTCCATCTATTGGACGAAAACTTCCTTGACCTATTTTCTCAAAAATACCTTTTCCCGGTACTCCTGCTAATTGGCTATCGAAACTGTTTTCAATCCCTACTTTTTCTTTATCTTTTTTGTATCCTATTGTACGAAAACCCATTTTACCAAAGGGATTATAACGCACATTTACTTTTTCAAAAACTACTCCGCCCTTATATTTTCCTTCTTTGAAAATGGGCCAAGTCTTCATCATTTTTACATCTTGAAAATCTATCAAAGAATTATTCAGAAGAATATAGCGGTCTTTTTCATGACGGGCTAAATTAATCATCGAGAAATAATCCTTCCAGTCTTTATCCCCGTAAAAGTTTGATAGCTTTTTACATAAATCCTCAATTCCCTCCTCAAAAATCTTTTTATTTTTATCAGACAAAGAAACCAGTGGGTCAAAGCCTAAACGATATTTAGGCAAAGAGGTCGCTAGCAAACTACCGTCGTCTGCATAAATATTCCCTCGAACAGCTTCTATTGTTCTTTCGCTAACATACCTACGGCTCGACTCTTTACGCCATTTTTCACCTTCAATATTCTGTAATTGAACAATTCGCCATACTATTCCTATGGCAAAAAATAGGATTAGTAAAAACACAAAGCGTAACCTTAAAACAATGTCTTTTTTGATGTTCATTGATATATAAATCTGACAGAAAAATGCTTATAAATGCTTTTCCAAGCTACAATATCCACAAATATACTAAAAATCGGAAATGCGAATTGAAGAAAGCATCAAGATGATAAAGAAAGGGGAAATAAACACAAGACGAAGTCCTAATAAACTGAGCCTTCTATTTACATCTCTTTAAACAAACTTCACGATAGGCTAATATTTTTTTGGGAAGGGTAAATTTTGAAGCTGTTTAAACTTTCTCTTTCGGGTTAAACTAAGTCTTTTAGAATACTTTCACCTCAGAAACGGAAAGTTTAAAAAGCTTCTATAATAAACAAGCCCTAGAAGTTTCTAAATCGACACTTTTAGGGCTTATTTATCATAAAATCTATAAGTCTCTTTAAATTATATTGTTCTTATGTTCTTCAACGAAATGTAAAAAACCCATTTGAATCACGATAATACAATTTTCAAGTTGATTGAATAAGTATCTTTTTCATCCTTAATTTCAAGCGAGTGAGCATTAGGATAAAGCGTTATTAAACGTTTTTTTGTATTACTTAAACCAATCCCACCAAAAGTCGTTTTTCGATTAATAGATACAATATTAGACTTACTATTTACCACCTCAAATGATAAACTATCTTCAACAACTTTTAAATGAATTTTGATAAAACATCTTGATTTTAAATCGACTATACTATGCTTGAAGGCATTTTCAACAAAAGTAACGAGTATCATTGGAGGAATATTTCCATGTATTTCACCTTCTACTACAAAGTCTACTTTTAATCTTTTAGTATTCCTAATTTTCTCTAATTCTATGAAATTTGTCAGGAAACTTATTTCTCTTTCAAGGCTTATAGTTTGTTCATTAGATTCATAAAGTACATAATCTAATAAACTTGATAAAGACAAAATGGCATCACCATTACGCTTATCATCTGTTATCGTAAGACTATAAATATTATTAAGTGTATTCGTTAAGAAATGAGGATTGATTTGTGCTCTTAAATAATCAATTTCAATTTGCTTCTTTTCAGAAACACTCTTACCTAATGAACGAGTTAGTTTAATAAAAAAGGCAGGTAGCGCGGTAAGAAAAATTTCAAGGGTACTACCAATCACTTCACCTGTATTAAAATACGACCAATAACCTTTTTTGTAAAAAGCAAGCAATCCGCTATCAAGTCCATTAATATTTTTTGTATTAAACCATTTATTGTCAAATATTAAATGTACTCTGAAATAGAAAAGAATGCTCAAAATAAAAATCAAAAAGATGATTCCAAAAATTGTGACAAAGTATTTTTTGTAATTATCATTTGACCAAGTTTGCAGTATTACATAAGTTATAAAATAGAAATATATAAAATCTGATATAACAATATACAGTATAGTCGTTAGTTGATAATAAATATTAACAGTTGGCCCGAGAATTATTCCCCATAATCCAATAAAAAAAACAATCCAAAAAACAACATGCAACAACACCCTTTTTTGGTTAGATACCCCTTCTATAGGATATACTTTTAGAAACAAATCGGTAATCTTTTCCATTCAAAAACAGGTTTACTCTTTAATTGTCTTTATTTGTTTGTACTTTCATTTTCTGTAGAACTATATAAACATTATAAGAATACTTTCAAAAATAACTTTATTATCAATATTACTTCAATACTTCTATTACATCTAAATCTGGACCACCGCCACGGTTTCCTGAGCCAGCTATAGTATACACTTTCCCTTTTACCACTACTGCTCCCGTACCATGACGCCCTTGATTAAGACTTGGGAATTTTACCCATGTTTGTTTATCCACATCAAATGCTTCAACATCACTATGTGCTGGCACTTGTGCTGGGCTTTCTCCCCCAATAATCAACAGTTTATTGCCCAATGCTACAGCAGAATTTCCCGCTCTTTGTGTTGGCAGGTTTAAGTTTTCTGGCAATGTTTTCCAACTGTTCTGTTTAAAATCATACACATCTACCGCAGGTTCTGTCAGTTCCAATACTTTGTTGATTTTAGCGGTTGACCGTCTCCCTCCTGCTAAATACAATTTATCTTTTATCACCGCCACACTTACGTGGTCGCGAACATGGGGAGCATCAGCCAATTTACGCCAAGTATTATTTTGTGGATTATATTCATCCAACCATGCTACGTGGCCATCCCAATGTCCATCTTGAATCCCACAAACCAAATAAATTTTGTTCTTGTAAACTACACAGCCCGCTGAACCTCTTAATCTATCTGTAGGAATTTCTGGGCCTTTGCGCCATTCTCCTTTTTCAATGTTAAAAATATAAATATTAGGAATGGGCGTTTCATGTGGGTATTGACCCGTCAAAGCACCCATTACATATACTTCATTATGATAAGTAACTGCTTGTAAATGATGAATCTCTAAAGGCGCATCCGCCACTTTCGTCCATGTCTTAGTATTGATGTCATATACTTCGGTAGCTTTTACATTTCTTCCACCAAACAATACTAATTTATCGCCAACTGCTGCTAGCGTGTTTTCTGACCGCTTGGTACAAGTATTTACAGGCTGTATAATCTCCCAAGTTTGTGAATATATATTTACATTGGCAAAGCAGATTAATGCACAAAAGATTGACAAAAAATGAAGTTTAATTTTCATAGTATTTAAATTATTTTTAAGTTTTGATGCTTCAATTTAGTTACTAAATCTTAAAAATCAAGCCTTAGCTATGGCTATCGTACTCTATAAATTCATCACTAATCATTGTCTTCTAATTCAAAAATTTCTTCAACTTTTTTTGTAAACTCACGGGCAATTTTCAAGGCTAATACTGTTGAGGGAACATATTTGTTACTTTCTATGGCATTGATTGTTTGCCGAGAAACTTTAACTCTTTCTGCTAGTTCTCCTTGGGTAATGTTTAGTATCGCCCTTTCTATTCTGATTGTATTTTTCATAAAGCAGTACGTTTAACTTTCATTTTTTGATTTCAGGTATAAAACATAATAAAACCTGCCAATGAAAAACAGCAAAGGTGTAAACATATTATATATCATTACATTAAAATAATAAGTGCCATATACAAATATTGTGGCTACTATTAAAAGTCCAAAATTAATATAAATAGCCCACTGTAGGGTTTCTAGCCTTACTTGTGATACATATTCATCTTCTACTTTTTCTTTTGAGAAAGCAATCAGAATCATCCCAACGATGAGTCCTATTACAATAAATTCGTCGCCCAAATTAAGTGTTGTTTCATTGCTGGATGCGCCGAAACTATCTTGTAATGCATATTTAAAGGGTAAAGTAATGGTAAAAAAATCAAGCCCTGTTTTTGTAATGGCTCCAACAATCCAAATTAATAAGAAAAGGATTGTTAATGTCCAACCAACAAATTTGTACTGATACGGAAATAAATATTTTGCTTTCATCGGAATATATGTTAAGAGTTTTAGACAAGTTTAACGAACTAAAAGTAAAGTTTATTTTACAATATGACAAATATTTTATACATTTTTTTTAGTTGTGAGTCTTGAGTTTTGAATTGTAAGTGATGAGTTGTGAGTTGTTAAAAGATTGTTACCATTAAATGACAACCTATTTTAGGCAAGGATAAAGCACAACTTACAATTCATAACTCATCACTGAGAAGAAATATAGCAATACACCTTATCAATTTTTTGCTCTTGATTGTATCTTTGAAAAAACTTTCCTGAATGACTTCCCCAAAGCTTTTACTTCAACAAACCGTCAATCATATTCATCCTTTATCAGAGGAAGACTTTGAGGCTTTTTATGCGTTGTTTAAGCCTTTTTCTGCCAAAAGAAAAGAGATGCTTACTGAGGCTGGCTGTGTTGAAAAGTATTTATATTTTGTAGTAGATGGATTGCAAAGACTGTATTATCTGGACGAACAAAACCGTGAAGCGACTTTGGTTTTTTCTTATCAATCAAATTTTGGCGGTATCCTCGATTCGATGATGAATCAATCCCCGTCTAAATATTATTATGAGACCTTAAGCCCTTCTGTTTTTTTGAGGGCTTCGTATACTCAGATAGATGACCTTTTAGCTACTCACCCTGCTATTGAAGTATTATTGAGGAAAGGATTAACAGGGGCGTTTTCGGGAATATTAGAGAGGCTAGTAGAACTACAATGTTTTTCTTCGGAAGAAAAATTTCAACAATTATTACGGAGAAGTCCGCATATTTTACAAATTGTACCGCATAAATATTTGGCCAATTATATCGGTATCGACCCTAGCAATTTTAGTAAGCTAATCAATAGCATCAAGATTTAGCTTTTTTATACCCGCCTAATCTTCAACCACAATTTTGGTTGGAGGAACTTTGTTTTCTTCTAGCCCCATTGGTGCTACTTTCTTGATAATTTCAGATTGTTTGCCTGCTTTCATAAAATCAGCCTTTTGTGTTGTATAGTCAGCCCTTTTTTCTTCCAACACAAACTTTGCTTTATCTATTTTATGAATCAGACTTTCGGCATTTAACGACGAAACGATATAGATAACAATCAGTCCAGATACCCACAATACATAACGAAGTTGGCTGGCTGGAAACTCGCCACCCAACAGTCTATCCATATTGAATATCTTATCAAAAAAAGCAAAGATGCCCTTATTTGGTCTATTACTCGATTGACTAACCTTTGGGGCACGGGATACATTTTTTGCCATAATGCTTATTTTTACTTTTCAGACAATGCTGCAATTCTTAGTTTAGCACTTCTACTTCTACCATTGATTGATAATTCCTCTGGCGATGCCTCAATAGGTTTTTTATTGATAGCCATCAAAGGTTTGGTTACAGTACCGTAAATAATGTCTTTATCAGGCTCTCCTTTGAAGTTTCCTGCCTTTATGTAGTTCTTAACGAGTCTATCTTCCAAAGAATGGAAAGTCATGATACACAGCCTGCTTTCTTCGTCTTTCAACAAATCAGGCACTTGCTCTAAAAATTCTTCTATTACTTCCAATTCTTGATTAACTTCAATCCTGATGGCTTGAAATACCTGTGCAAAATACTTGAACTCTTTGAATTTAGGAGCATATTTTTCTAAAATAGCTTTCAATTCGCCTGTAGTTTTGATAGGTGTATTCAGCCTTGCACTATGAATAGCATTGGCTAAGGTACGAGCGTTTTTGATTTCGCCATACATTCCCAAAATTTTATGCAATTGTGCTTCAGAATATTCATTGACAATCGTATAAGCTGACACCTCTGCCTTTTGATTCATCCTCATATCTAAATCACCTTCAAAGCGTGTCGAAAATCCACGTGTTGGTTCATCTATCTGATGTGATGAAATACCAAAATCGGCTAAAATACCATCTACTTTTTTGACTCCATATAATCTTAGGTATTTTTTAATGTTCCTAAAATTGGTTTCGATGAATGTAAAGCGAGGGTCTTGAAAAGCCTGAGCATTTACTTTAGCATCTGGGTCTTGGTCAAAAGCATATAGTTTTCCCTTTTCGCCTAACTGTGCTAATATAGCTCTTGAATGACCACCGCCTCCAAAAGTTACATCAACATAAACGCCATCAGGACGTATATTTAGTCCGTCAAGGCATTCTTGAAGCATTATTGGGCGATGGTACTCAGTATTGATTGTCATTATTTTTAATCTTTAAATACAAATTTATGGATAATCTTGCTAGAATTTAGCGAAGCATTTCAATTAAATATGAAGCAATTTCTTTACGTCCAACGCTAATTTTTGAGAAAAAATCTCAGCTCCATATTTATTCAAATGTTGAGAATTATAAAAATACTTTCGTTGATAACACAGCGAATCTTTTGAATAATCTAAAAAATAGCAATGATAGCGTTCAGATGCTTCTTTACACATATTCATCATTATATGCTTATTTTTATACAAAGGCTGTACTTCATAATACTCAGGGGCATACAATAACACCACTTTGATGTGTTGCTTTTCGCAAAAAGCTAAATATTCTTCAAACTGCTTTCTGATAGCCTTATCAAACGTATACCTTACCCCTTTTGGGTACCGCTTCTTAAACCTTTCAAAATCACGGTTCCATTCATAAGTATTGCCTCTGTAACCCTTATATTTAGTAGTAGTATCGTATAGTGAAGTAAAATTCACAAAATTACAAATGCCTTCCCAAGCCAAAGCTTGCTGATTTTTATACTTTAACAAGGGTATATTTTGTTGATACTCATCAAACTCTCCTTTATGTCCACGTGTAGTTTCAGTTATGACTGGCTCGTTAATAAAAGGTAGAAACTGTTCAGGATTTACTACATCAGCTCGTTTAGCAAAACCATATACATCTACGTTATGAATAATATATTTAGGCTTTTTATTATGGGCCAAATACAATTTAAATCGGGCAAATTGCATATCGAAATGCCAAGCCGACATACCTAAGTTATAAGAATTAAGTCGTAAAGAACTGTCAATAATTTTAGGAGAAATATGAAACTCTGCCCTTGATGACCCTAAAATCAATAAATCTGCATTGATTTTTCCATCAAACAAATCATTCCAGCTTGCATAATATGCATTTCTAGATTTTCTCAGACCGCTATCTACAACAAATGCCAAGGCATATAAACTAATGATAATTAGAAAGGACAATAAAGCTATTTTCTTTAAAAACCTTTGTATCATTTTTGTGCTTTTGCTTCTATCTTAAATGCCTTTTTATCGCCAAACACTAGCTTCTGCGTACCTTCTATTAAATAATAGTCTACAACGCCATTCGCCAAAGTCATTTTAATATGCTTATCGGTTTCATAAAGGTAGTTTTCATTAGTAATAGTGGCTTCTAGTGCAGTAAATGCTCCCTTTTGAAGATAGATTTTTACAGATTTTACTGGAAGATTTTCCTTTGCTTTTAGGGTGTAAACAATGGTAGAATCAGACTGAGTGATGTCATAACTATTCAAATAAGCAGGTTTATTCAAATCAGTTTGCAGGAATAGCTCTAATTCTTTTGACCAGTCTTCTATCTTGATAAGCTTGGTTTCTGGTATATTATTACTCCAAACAGTTTTATTAAAAGATGGTTTCTTTGTATTCAGAATATTGATTTGATTGCTTATCGTAGTTTTTAAATCAAAGTATTTATTGATAGAAGAAGTCTTTTCTTCCTTACAAGCAATAAGCAAAGTAAGCGCTACAAGTATTATGATGGATGATTTCATATTACAAAATTACGGATGTATATTGATATTAATAACGTAAAAGTTATAATCGACCAAAATAACAAAAGGACTTCGACCAAAGTCAAAGTCCTTTTTGAAATAGAAAAATCTACTTTAGATTATTCTTCAGTTTTTTCTTCCGAAGTTTCAGCAGCAGGAGTTTCATCTTCTACTACTTCAGCCGAAGGAACCTCAGCTACTGGTGCAGCTTCGATAGTATCTTCAGTTTTCTTAGCTCCAGAACGACGACCACGACGAGTTTTCACTGCTTTCTCAGCTGTAGCTGCTAATAAAGTTTCGTTGAAGTCAACTAATTCCATTAAGCACATTTCAGCATTATCACCAAGACGATTAGCCAATTTGATAATTCTAGTGTAACCACCTGGACGGCTAGCAACTTTCTCAGAAACAATACCAAAAAGTTCTTTAACAGACTCTTTGTTTTGTAAGTAAGAGAATACAATACGACGATTGTGAGTATTGTCGTCTTTTGATTTTGTAATCAAAGGCTCAACATACTTTCTTAATTCTTTAGCTTTAGCAGCCGTAGTTTCGATTCTTTTGTGAAGAATCAAAGAAGATGCCATGTTTGATAACATAGCGGCTCTGTGAGGAGCAGTTCTACCTAAATGGTTGAATTTTTTACCGTGTCTCATTATATTGTTTCGTAAGTTTGAAATGACCCACTTAGTTCCCAGCGGAAATAAGCCATCATTGCGGTTAAGTTAATTCGCATCAACTCACCTATTACTACTATTAAAAATTAAAAAAATTAGTGCTTACTACAGTTAGCAAACACTAATTTTTCCTTGATTGCTAAACAAGCTGAATGGCTCTTAGTCTTCGTCTAAACGATAACGAGCAACATCCATACCGAAGTGAAGTCCTTTTTCTTCGATTAGTTGTTCTAATTCAGTCAATGATTTCTTACCGAAATTACGGAATTTCATCATGTCAGAAATTTCTAATCTAGCCAAGTCTCCTAAAGTTCTAACATCTGCTGATTTAAGACAGTTGTAAGCACGAACTGACAAGTCTAAATCTGCAAGAGCAGTCTTCAATAATTTTCTCATGTGTAGCATTTCTTCATCTACCACGTTGTCTTCTTCTGCCTTCATAGACTCGAAAGTCATTGTTTGGTCAGAGAACAACATAAAGTGTTGAATCAAGATATATGCTGCACCTTTTAATGCGTCTTCAGGGTGAATTGATCCGTCTGTTTCAATATCCAAAACCAATTTCTCATAATCTGTTTTTTGTTCAACACGAGTATTTTCGATGCTGAATTTCACATTTTTGATTGGTGTAAAGATTGCATCAATCGGAATGTGACCAAAAGGAGGTTCTGAGTTTCTAGTTTCGTCTGAAGGAACATATCCACGACCTTTTTCAACGATAATCTCCATCTCAAATTCTTTTGATTCATCTAAATTACAGATAACTAAATCTGGATTTAAGATGTCAAAATAATTTGTAAATTTAGCAATATCGCCTGCTTTAAGAGTGCTTTGACCTTTCACTCTTACATTGATTTTATTCTCAAGGATTTCCTGACTTTTTTTGAATCGAACTTTCTTCAAATTCAAAATAATTTCAGTCATATCCTCAATTACTCCTTCAATGGCTGAAAATTCGTGCAAAACTCCGCCAACCTTAACGCTTGTAATAGCGTAGCCTTCTAATGAAGACAGCAAGATTCTACGAAGTGCATTACCGATTGTAACGCCATAGCCTTTTTCGAGTGGCTTAAACTCAAATAACCCGTGAAAGTCGTCAGCTTTTTCCATGACAACTTTATCGGGCATTTGGAATGCTAATATTGACATATTTCGTAGCGTAATTTACCTTGGAATGTGTAAGAATAGAGTAATCAATTCGCAATTTACGAATTAACTCTGTAATTTTAGCATTTAGGGTTACTATTTTTTCGATAAAATCTTGACATTTCAGAAGAAATCATCTATATTACAAGTTTACGGAAAATTAAGTCCCTTAGAATAAACAATATTAATTATTGTACATCTAATATTGAATAAACACAAAATCAAACAAACTTAGATTTTACACATTAATGTAAAATCTAAGTCACAAAGTTTTCAATTAAATTGTCAGAATATTTTTGACCATTTACTCTGTCAAAATATATGATTACTTAGAATAAAGTTCAACGATTGCTTGCTCATTGAAGTTCTCTGGAATGTCAGAACGTTCTGGATAAGAAACGAATTTACCAGTCATTGTAGGAGTATCCCATTCTAACCAGTTGAAACGTTTTCCAGCTTTTCCAGCAAGTGAGTTAGAAACTACCTCTAAAGATTTAGATTTCTCACGTACACTTACTAATTGTCCTGGCTTAAGAGAATACGATGGAATGTTTACAATTTCACCGTCAATAAGAATGTGCTTATGAATAACCAACTGACGAGCTGCACGACGAGTAGGAGCAATTCCTAAACGATATACAGTGTTATCAAGACGAGCTTCACAAAGTTTCAAAAGGTTTTCACCTTTGATACCTTCTCTTACAGCCGCTTTGTGGTATAAGTTTTCAAATTGCTTTTCAAGGATACCGTAAGTATATTTCACTTTTTGCTTTTCTTTTAATTGCAAAGCATATTCTGAAACTTTACCACGTTTACCTTTACCGTGCTGACCTGGACCATAGTTTTTGCGTGCTAACGCTTTACTTGGACCTAAGATTGGCTCACCAAAACGACGAGCAATTTTTGATTTTGGACCTGTATATCTTGCCATTTCTAAAATTAATAAAGTCATCAAACCTCTTTTGTTCGATGAAGTAATTAAGATAAATAAAAGAAAACGTTAATAATTACTAATTAACGTTTCCAGTAAATTTTTAATGAAGATTAAACTCTACGACGTTTTGGAGGACGACATCCGTTGTGAGGAAGTGGAGTAATATCTTTGATAGAGATTACTTCGATACCAGCATTAGAAATAGTTCTAATAGCTGATTCACGACCTGAACCTGGTCCTTTTACAAAAACATCAGCTTTTTTCATCCCAGCTTCTACAGCTACGGCAGCGCAGTTTGTTGCGGCTGTTTGTGCAGCATAAGGAGTGTTTTTCTTAGAACCTTTGAAGCCCATTTTACCAGCAGAAGCCCAAGAGATTACTTGTCCTTGACTGTTAGTAATAGAAATAATGATGTTATTAAAAGAAGCTTTGATGTGTACTTGACCATGCTGTTCAACTACAACAACTCTCTTCTTTGCTTTGTCTTTTCTTTTAGCCTGTGCCATTGTTAGATTTGTTTTTCAATTCCAGTTTTGAGTACGTACATTCTCCAAAGAGCAACCTTCTCATCTTAGAACTCGACGAATTAAGAATATTATATCCTTAAACTCAGTCTAATTTTTACTTAGTAGCTTTTTTCTTGTTCGCAATAGTCTTACGCTTACCTTTACGAGTACGAGAGTTGTTCTTAGTTCTCTGACCACGTAATGGAAGACCTTTACGGTGACGAAGACCACGGTAACAACCGATGTCCATCAAACGCTTGATGTTCAACTGGATTTCTGAACGAAGTTGACCTTCTGTCTTGAATTCTCCAGCGATAATCGCACGAATTGCACTTGCCTCTTCATCGTTCCATTCGCCAGCTTTTTTGTCGAAAGAAATATTAGCTTGTGTTAAAATTTTCTGAGCAGTGCTACGACCTATTCCGAAGATGTAAGTCAGAGCAATTTCGCCTCTTTTTTTGTCGGGAATATCAACCCCTGCAATACGAGCCATACTTTTTTAGCTTTTTAGATTTTAAATGAAGGAAGTTTCTCAACTACCCCATGTTAATAATCATCCTTGTCTTTGTTTGAACTTTGGATTTTTTTTGTTAATAACATAAAGTTTTCCGTGACGACGGATTACTTTACATTCAGCACTACGCTTCTTGATAGACGCTTTAACTTTCATTGTAGTATTTATTAATGTTTCTATTAATTACAGTTTTGCAAAAGCATCCGTAAAGTTTACTAAAACTATCAATTGCCAACTGCCTATTTTACTTGTAACGATACACAATTCTTGCTTTACTTAAGTCATAAGGAGACATTTCTAACTTCACCTTATCACCAGGTAAGATTTTAATGTAATTCATTCGCATCTTACCAGAAATATGGGCAATCACTTGATGGGTATTTTCTAACTCTACTCTAAACATAGCATTTGAAAGAGCCTCAATGATAATTCCATCTACTTCTATTGATGATTGTTTTGCCATAAATTCAATTTGAAAATTTCAAATATTAACGATGTACTCTGATTTAGCAATAACTTCCTCAATAAATTTAAAGGTAGTTAGTATATCTGCTTTATCTTTTTTAATTGCTATTGTGTGTTCAAAATGGGCAGATGGCTTTCTATCTTGGGTTCTGATAGTCCAACCATCATTTTCCTGATGAATGGCTTTCTTTCCTTGATTTACCATCGGTTCTATGGCAATTACCATATTCTCCTTTAGCTTTGCTCCATCGCCTCTTCTACCATAATTGGCTACTTCTGGTTTTTCATGAAGAGATTTCCCTACTCCATGCCCTACTAGCTCTCTAACAATTGTAAAACCTAATTTCTCACTGAAAGTTTGGATAGCAAAGCCAATATCACCAATTCTTTTACCTACTACTGCTTGTTCAATTCCTTGGTAAAGTGATTCTTTGGTGGTTCTCAGTAAAAGAAGAGTCTCTTCGTTTACATTACCGATTGCATAAGTATATGCACTGTCGGCATGAAAACCATTTTTAAATACACCCCCATCAATTGTTACAATATCTCCGTCTCTTAATTGATAATTGTTTGGTATTCCATGAACCACTACATCATTTACCGAAATGCATAAAGATGCTGGGAACTTGTTGTAATTAAGAAACGAAGGGGTACTATTATTATCTTTAATAAACTCGTAAGCTACTTTATCTAACTCCTTAGTCGTTACGCCTGGCTTTATCATTTTGGCTACCTCTGCATGAGCTTGACCAAGTATAATACCATTTGCTCTGATGATTTCTAAATCGCTATTTGTTTTTAAATAAATCATTCTTATTGGTGCTTAGGAAATAACATCCTAAAATTGTTATTGAGCAACCGCCTCTGTTCTACCTTTGATTCTACCTGATTGCATCAATCCTTCATACTTACGCATCAATAAATAACTTTCTATTTGCTGTAGGGTATCTAATACAACACCTACTAAAATTAGCAATGAAGTTCCTCCGAAGAAAGATGCAAAACCACGAGTGATTCCGAATAAACTTGCTAAAGCAGGAAGGATAGCAATAATGGCTAACATAAATGCTCCTGGCAAAGTAATTCTATCTAAAATATCAGCGATAAAAGTTGAAGTAGCTTCACCTGGCTTAACACCTGGTACAAAACCACCACCTCTTTTCATATCATCAGAAATTTGTGTTGGGTTAATTGAAATAGCCGTATAAAAGAATGTAAATACGATAATCAAGAACGCAAATAACAAATTGTATTCTAATGAAGTGAAATCACTGAATTTCTGAGCTACCGACTGTGCGAATTCACTTTTCTCAGCTAAAGAACCTGCTACCAATCCTGGAACAAACATTAAAGCTTGTGCAAAAATGATAGGCATTACACCTGCTGAGTTAAGCTTCAACGGAATATACTGGCGTTCGCCACCTACTGATGAAGTTCTGTTACCTACTACTTGTTTAGCATATTGTACTGGGATTCTTCTAACTGCTTGCGTAACCATTACGGCACCCATTACTACGAAGAAAAGCGCTACAATTTCAATTACAAATAATAAAGCTCCTGACATTCCACGAGATTGAGCTTCACCAATGATTGATCCCGGGAAACGAGATACAATACCAATCATAATTAGCATTGAAATACCATTACCAACTCCTTTATCAGTAATTTTTTCTCCTAACCACATACAAAACATTGTACCAGCAATCAAGATAATTACAGCAAACAAGCGGAACGACCATGCACTAACGATGATTGCTTCTGCAGGAATAGTTGTTTGTAGGTATGCTGTTGCTTGAGCGGCAGTAACAAAGATTGTTAAAACTCTTGTAATTTGGTTTAATTTCTTTCTTCCTGACTCTCCATCCTTTTGCATCTTCTGAAAATATGGCAATGCAATTGTTAACAATTGAATAGCAATAGAGGCAGAGATGTAAGGCATAATACCTAAAGCAAATATAGAAGCATTATTGAATGCTCCACCCGAAAACATATTCAACAAACCTAATAAACCGCCTTCTCCTTTTTGTTCTAATTTTGCAGCATCAATACCTGGTAAAACGATATAAGAACCTAAGCGAAAAAAGGTGATAAACAACAGAGTGTTAAGGATTCTACCTCTTAGTTCCTCTATTGAGAAAATGTTTTTGATAGTGTTAATAAACTTGTTCATGCTATCTGTTTAAATAATCGTCAAATAATGAATGAAAACTGAAATTGTTCAACTTTTTCTTTAATCACAAATCTGTTGCCAGTTTTTACACGATTACTCAAATATTTCTGTTGTCTATCTAATTAATTTGAAAATCGGGATTTTGAAAATTTGAAAACTAACAAATCTATTAAACAAAACTTGAAGCTCCAAATTTTCATAATTTCAAACTACCCCACAATTGCTTTTCCACCTGCTGCTTCGATAGCAGTTTTGGCAGATTCAGAAAAACCTTTAACTGTTACTTCTAATGCTGATGTTACCGCACCACGTGACAAGATTTTCACTAAATCATTTTTAGAAACTAATCCATTGTTATAAAGTACATCATGATTGATTACTGTTGCACCAATTGAATCAGCTAAAGCTTGTAGCGTATCAAGGTTAATTGCCTTGTATTCTACACGATTAATATTTTTAAATCCGAACTTAGGAACTCTACGCTGTAAAGGCATTTGACCACCTTCAAAACCAGCTTTACGAGAATAACCTGAACGAGACTTTGCACCTTTGTGACCACGAGCAGAAGTACCACCTAAACCAGAACCAGCACCACGACCAACTCTTTTTCTAACTTTTGTTGAGCCTTGAGCAGGCTTTAATGAAGAAAGATTCATTGTATTATTTTTTTAATGTTTGCTAAACGCTACTCCCCTGTGGAGTAACTCGCTATACTAATGAGGAAGCCTCAATAATATTAGATATTCTCAACTACAATCATGTGTTGAACCGCACGAATCATCCCTTCAATAGCAGGATTCAACTCTTTTTCAACGCTTTTATTAATTTTGCCTAAGCCTAAAGCTTGCATAGTACGTTTTTGAACGTCTGGGCGTTTGATTGTACTTTTTACTTGTGTAATTTTTACCTTTGACATGGTCTTATAGTTACGAGTTTGGGTTAAAAGTTATTACAATGTAGTACACCTTAATAACTCATAACCTTAAACTGCTCTTATCCGTTGAAAACTTTTGCTAAAGAAACGCTTCTTTGGAAAGCAACTGTATGTGGATTTCTCATTTTCACAAGAGCATCAACTGTTGCTTTAACCACGTTGTGTGGGTTTGAAGAACCTTTAGATTTTGCTAATACGTCATGTACACCAGCAGATTCTAATACAGCACGCATCGCACCACCCGCAATTACTCCAGTACCCGGAGCAGCAGGCTTCAACAATACGAAACCACCTGAGAATTTACCAATTTGTTCGTGCGGAACAGAGTTTTTCAATAAAGCTACTTGGAATACATTTTTCTTTGCATCCTCAATACCTTTAGCGATAGCATCCGTTACTTCGTTAGCTTTTCCTAAACCGAAACCTACGATACCTTTTCCGTCACCAACTACAACGATTGCAGAGAAGCTGAAACGACGTCCACCTTTTACTACTTTCGCTACACGATTGATAGCAACAACTTTTTCTTTTAATTCGCCTTCGTTAACCTTTATTGGCTTTGATATTAATTGCGACATTTTTTCTGAATTTGAAAATTTGTGAATTTGACTAATAAATAATCAAATTAACTAATTAGAATTTAAGACCACCTTCTCTTGCACCATCGGCAATTGCTTTTACACGACCATGATACAAGTATCCGTTACGATCGAAAACAACCGCTAATATACCAGCCGCTAATGCCTTCTCTGCGATTTTTACTCCTACTTGCTTAGCATTCTCTACATTGCCATTAGCCAAGCCAAGTTCTTTTGTAGAAACTGCTGCTAATGTATGTCCTTGAACATCATCAATAATTTGAGCATACACACCAGTGTTCGAACGAAACACTGATAATCTTGGTTTGCTAGCTGTACCAGAAACCTTTGCTCTTATTGATCGTTTTATGCGTAATCTTCTTGAATCTTTTTGCGTAGCCATTGTAATATTTATATGTTTTGTGGATTGCCGACCCACGATTGGAATTTGAATTTCGTTAATTTGAAAATTTAAAATACTTTGTATAAATACAGATATTTCAAATTTTCAAATCATATCAATTACAAATTACGATTATTTTTTACCACCAGTTTTACCAGCTTTTCTACGAATTTGCTCACCCACAAAACGAATACCTTTACCTTTGTAAGGTTCGATTTTACGTAATGAACGAATTTTCGCTGAAACTTGACCTACTAATTCTTTATCAATTCCTTCTAAAGTCACTTTAGGGTTTTGACCTTTCTCCATTGCAGTAGTCACTTTCAATTCACTTGGAATCTGAACAAATACAGCGTGAGAATATCCTAAACTTAACTCAAGAATATTTCCTTGATTTGATGCTTTATAACCAACCCCAACAATTTCCATCTGAGATTTGTATCCTTCGCTTACACCAATAACCATGTTATTGATTAAAGAACGATATAAACCATGAAGGGCTTTGTGACGTTTCTGTTCAGTAGGACGTTTTACTGCTAATTCTGCACCTTCAATCTCAACAGTGATGTCTGGATCGATAGTACGTTCTAAAGCACCTTTAGGTCCTTTTACTGATACATGATTTTTATCAACCGTTACTGTTACACCAGCAGGTAACGTGATAATCTTATTGCCAATTCTTGACATGATTGTAATTTGTTTTGCTTAGATGGAAGTCAAAAAATCATAACCCATGGTTATCAATTAATGGAAACTTCTTTCAGCGTTAAGAAATATTAATAAACGTGGCAAAGTACTTCACCACCTACGTTTAACACACGAGCTTCTTTGTCGGTGATAACCCCTTTTGATGTCGAAAGAATTGCAATACCTAAACCATTCAATACACGTGGCAACTCAGTTGCACCTTTGTATTTACGTAAACCTGGCTTAGAAATTCTTTCTAATTTAACGATTGCCGACTGCTTAGTAACTGGGTTATACTTCAAAGCAACTTTGATGGTACCCTGAACAGTTGTATCGTCAAATTTATAGTTTTGAATATATCCTTTATCAAAAAGCACCTTAGTGATTTCCTTTTTGATGTTAGAAGCAGGGATTTCAACGATTCTATGGCGTGCCTTGATGGCATTTCTCAATCGTGTTAAGTAATCTGCTATTGGATCTGTCATTGTTTTCGATATTTGAAACGAAACCTTTTCTGAAAAGGCTCGCAAAATTACGGAATTAAAATTAAGAAGACAAGTAATTGATAATTAAAATAATTCTAATTACTTAATTATCAATTATCTGAAGTGGTAATGATTACCAGCTTGATTTAGTTACCCCTGGAATTAATCCATCAGAAGCCATTTGGCGGAAAGTAACACGGTTGATACCGAACTTACGCATATAACCTCTTGGGCGTCCTGTAAGCTTACAACGGTTATGTAAACGAACTGGTGAAGCATTTTTAGGTAACTTATCAAGTCCTAAATAATCTCCAGCTGCTTTCAAGGCTGCACGTTTTGCGGCATACTTAGCAACTGTTGCTTCTTTCTTTCTTTCTCTTGCTTTTACTGATTCTTTTGCCATTGTGTTGAGAATCTTTATTTGTTATCGGTTATCTGTATCCGTTATCGGTAAATGTTATTTAGAAAATAATATCAATAATAACAGTTCACAGATAACTTAAATCAATTACTTCTTCTGATTTGAGAAAGGCATTCCCATTGCTGTTAACAATGCATTAGCCTCTTCGTCAGTTTTTGCGGTAGTTACAAAAGTGATATCCATACCAGAAATTTTATTTACTTTATCAATAGAAATTTCAGGGAAGATAATTTGTTCTTTAACACCTAATGTATAATTACCACGACCATCGAAACCTTTGTCTGATACACCTTTGAAGTCACGTACACGAGGTAACGAAACTGTCATTAAGCGATCAAGGAATTCGTACATTTTATTTCCTCTCAACGTTACTTTAACACCAATTGGCATATTTTCACGTAATTTGAAGTTTGAGATAGCTTTCTTAGAAATTGTTGCAACAGCTTTCTGTCCAGCGATAAGAGTAATTTCTTCAACACCCGTATCAATCAATTTCTTGTCAGCCACAGCAGCACCAATACCTTTGTTGATTACAACTTTAGTAACTTTTGGAACTTGCATTACTGATTTGTATTGAAATTTTTCCTTTAAAGCAGGAACGATTTCATTTACATATTTATCTTTCAGTCTTGTAGTTGTCATTGTATGAAAATTTATGTGGATTTCCGACCCACTTTTTCAATTGATAGTTTTGATTATGCATCAAAACTATTTACTTGAGATTTAATTAAATGAATTTTCCTGTTGCTTTCGAGAATCTTTGCAACTTTCCTTCTTCGTTCAATTTACGACCTGTACGTACTGGCTTGCCGTTTTCAGCAACTGCCAAGTTTGAGATGTGAATAGAACCTTCACGTTTCTCAATACCACCTTGCGGAGTATTTGCATTAGGCTTAACGTGTTTAGTTTGAAGATTAACACCTTCAACGATAGCACGTTGCTTATCAACCAATACTTTTTTGATTACGCCTGTCTTACCTTTTGAGTTTCCAGCGATAACGATAACTGTATCACCAGATTTGATGTGCAGTTTTGGCTGCTTATTAAACTTTCTTTCCATGATACGAATTATGATTAAAGCACCTCTGGGGCTAATGAAACGATTTTCATGAAACCTGCATCACGCAATTCACGTGCAACTGGCCCGAAAATACGAGTACCACGTGGCTCGTCGTTGGCATTCAACAATACGGCTGCGTTATCCTCGAAACGAATATATGAACCGTCTTTACGACGAATCTCTTTTTTAGTTCTTACTACTACGGCTTTAGAAACCGTACCTTTCTTCATATTTGATGATGAAAGTGCTGATTTAACAGTCACTACAATTTTATCACCAATTGAAGCGTATCTTTTTCCTGTACCGCCCAACACACGGATAACTAGAACTTCTTTAGCTCCTGAGTTATCTGCTACGCCGAGTCTTGATTCTTGCTGTACCATTTTATGATTGGAATACTGATTTTAACGAAAAATTTAACTTCTTAATAATATTAGATTGTTGGGAAGGAAATTATTTCGCTTTCTCGATAACTTCAACTAATCTCCAACGTTTATTTTTTGAAAGTGGACGAGTTTCCATTACTTTCACTGTATCACCAATACCACATTCATTGTTCTCATCGTGAGCCATCAACTTTGAAGTTTTTTTCATAAACTTACCATAAAGTGGATGCTTTACTTTTCTTTCTACGGCTACAGTGATTGATTTGTCCATCTTGTCGCTCACTACGCGCCCTACTCTGATTTTTCTCAGATTTCTTTTTAATTCTTCCATCGTTGGATTCTATTAATTGTTGTTACAAGATTGACCTCAAGCGTTATATTGATGAGGTCTGTTATAATTACTTCTCAGTAATTGATTTATTTCGCTGCCGAGATAGCAGTTTCCAATCGAGCAATAACTTTACGAGCCTCACGGATACGTAATGGATTTTCAATTGGAGAAATAGCGTGAGCAAACTTTAGGCGAGCTAAAGCCTCTTTTTCAGAGGCTAAAGTACTTACTAGTTGTTCCGCACTTAATTTTTTAATTTCTGCGTTTTTCATGACTTTGATTATGAATATTATAATCTGAATATGTATTAATAGATTCGATAAACTTTGGAAAGCCATCAAATCATAACTAACCAAATTTTCAAATTATTGTGCTTCTTGATAATCTCTACGCACTACGAATGAAGTACGAAGTGGCAATTTTTGAGCTGCTAAACGAAGCGCCTCTTGTGCCAATTCTAAAGGTACACCAGCCGATTCAAACAAGATAGTTCCTGGCTTGATACGTGCTACCCAGTATTCTGGAGCACCCTTACCTTTACCCATACGTACCTCTGCTGGTTTCTTCGTAATAGGTTTGTCAGGGAATACACGAATCCAAACTTGACCTTCACGTTTCATGGCACGAGTTACTGAAATACGAGCCGCTTCAATCTGACGAGCAGTGATGCGTCCTGGTTCCAAAGCTTTGATAGCGAACGTACCGAAATCAAGTTCATGACCACGAGTAGCGTTTCCTTTAATCCTACCTTTCTGTTGCTTACGGAACTTGGTTCTTTTTGGTTGTAACATTGTCTTATTAAGTCTATGGGTCGGTGGCTTCAAGAATTAAGAAATGAGTTATTAAAAACACTCTTATCTTACATTTCACTACTGACCACTGACAAGAATTTACGAATTATCTCTTTCCACCCGCTGGTTTGTTGCCACCGCCAGGACGATTTCCGCCAGGTTTGTTAGCTCCGCCACCACGGTTGTTATTGTTGTTATTACGACGTTGTGCATCGTCACGACCACCAGCACCGCCACGGTTGTCACGACCACCACGACCTTTACGATCGCCTTCTTCGCCACGTCCACCACGGTTGTTACCTCCACGAGCATCAGCTCCACTAGCAGCTTGTTGTGCAGCCATACCAGCATTTGGAGAAAGATCACGCTTACCATAAACTTCACCACGGAAAATCCATACTTTAATACCGATTTTTCCGTAAACAGTTAATGCTTCAGAAATTGCATAATCGATATCAGCACGAAGTGTGTGCAAAGGAATACGACCTTCTTTGTATCCTTCAGAACGTGCCATTTCAGCACCTCCTAAACGACCTGAAAGTTTCAATTTGATACCTTGAGCACCTACACGCATTGCTGACGCGATAGCTTGCTTCATAGCACGACGGAATGAAATACGAGCTTCTAATTGTTGTGCGATAGCCTCACCAATTAATTTAGCATCAATCTCAGGACGTTTGATTTCAAAAATATTAATTTGAACATCTTTGCCTGTGATTTTCTTTAATTCTTCCTTGATTTTATCAACTTCTTGACCACCTTTACCAATTACAACGCCTGGGCGTGCAGTATTGATAGTCAAAGTTATCCGCTTTAAAGTACGCTCAATGATTACCTTAGAGATAGCACCCTTTGGAATACGTGCGGCAACATATTTACGAATTTTATCGTCTTCAACTAATTTATCGGCAAAACTCTTACCACCATACCAGTTAGAATCCCAACCTCTGACGATACCAAGTCTAAAACCAACGGGGTTTATTTTCTGTCCCATTTTTTGATATTTAGATTATTTCTCTAATTATTCTGTGATTATTGTTGGTGCGGTTGCTGAAGCAACTACAAGGGTAATGTGGTTAGAACGTTTTAAGATTCTGTGACCACGTCCTTGTGGAGCTGGACGCAAACGCTTTAATGAGCTACCGCCATCTACTGTAACGGTTTTAACATATAAGTCAGCATCTTCTAACTTTACATCCTCATTTTTATTTTGCCAGTTAGCAATGGCTGAGAGTAACAATTTCTCAACGTGTCTTGCACCAACCTTAGGCTCGTATTTTAAAATACCGAGAGCCTTATTTACTTTCTGACCTCTAATCATGTCTACCACGATTCTCATTTTCTGAGGTGAAGTCGGAACATTATTTAACTTAGCTACTGCTTCCATTTTATGATTTCGGATTTCGGAGTTGGACATTGGGAATTTCAATTATGATGATAATAATATCTTAATAATTCAAACCCCATTTTCCAGCATTCCAAATTATCTTTTGCCTTTATCTTTTTTTGCCGTGTGACCTCGGAAGTTGCGTGTTGGAGCAAATTCACCCAATTTATGACCTACCATGTTCTCTGTCACAAATACTGGAATAAATTTATTACCATTGTGCACTGCGAAGGTGTGTCCAACGAAATCAGGTGAAATCATCGAACGACGTGACCAAGTCTTAATAACTGACTTTTTTCCTGATTCGGTCATGACTTGCACCTTGTTGTCAAGGCGGTAGTCAATATAAGGTCCTTTTTTTAATGAACGTGCCATCTACCTATTTTTTCTTTCTACTGATGATTAGACGATTTGATTGTTTCTTCGGCGTACGAGTTTTCTTACCTTTCGCTAATAAACCTTTACGTGAACGAGGGTGACCTCCTGATGAGCGACCCTCACCACCACCCATTGGGTGATCGACTGGGTTCATCACTACACCACGAACTCTTGGACGGCGACCTAACCAACGATGACGACCTGCTTTACCCATTACGGTATTCATGTGGTCACTGTTAGATACCGAACCTACTGTTGCTAAACATCTTGACAATACCATACGCATTTCGCCTGAAGGCAATTTTAACGTAGCATATTTGCTATCACGAGCTAACAATTGTGCATAAGTACCAGCAGAACGAGCCATTTCTGCACCACCACCAGGACGAAGTTCAATTGCGTGAATAATTGTACCTGTTGGAATGTTTGATAATGGAATAGTGTTACCTACTTCTGGTGCTGCTGTAGCACTTGAGATTACTTTTTGTCCAACAACAATTCCTGCTGGAGCAATGATGTATGCTTTTTCGCCATCTGTATATTCAATAAGAGCGATACGAGCTGTACGGTTTGGATCGTATTCAACTGTTAAAACTGTTGCTTCAACATCGAATTTATTACGGAAGAAATCAACTAAACGATAACGACGTTTGTGACCTCCACCGATATAACGCATGGCACGGTGACCATCTGCATTACGTCCACCTGTTCTTTTTACTGGGGCTAACAAAGGCTTGTAGGGCTTTGAGGCTGTTATTTCCTCGAAAGTCGCAGCAATCCTGTGGCGTGAACCCGGGCTTGTTGGTTTTAATTTTCTAGTAGCTGCCATTTCTGTGCTTTGTTCAATTTATCGGGATGAACTCCCATAGTTAAGTAATTTGAAGATTTGATAACTTGAAGATGAAATCGAATTCCAAATTTTCAAATTAGCTTAATTTCAAATTATAATTTAAATTCCATCATAGAAATCGATAACTTCACCTTTAGCGATAGTTACGATTGCCTTTTTGAATGTTGAAGTAACACCAGAAGTAACTTTAGTTCTAGTACTTCTTGATTTCTTCTTACCAAATTGGCGAAGTGTGTTTACAGCCGTAACTTCAACACCATACATTTTCTTAATTTCTTTTGCAATCTCGATTTTGTTTGTCTTGCTTGCTACTTCGAAAACGTATTGACCGCCTTTCTGTAAGTCCTGAGATTTCTCAGTAAGAATTGGTCTTTTGATAATGCTCATTTTCTTATTTTCGTTATTTATTATCCGCTATTGCTATCTGTTAAACGCTTATTCATACGGATAACGAATAACAATTAACCAATAACTAATTACTAAAAGATGATTCGATTTTTGAAATTGCTCCTTCTACGATAAGCAATTTTGTTGCGTTAACTAAATCATAAGTGTTAACTTGTCCTGTTGAAGCAATTTTCGTTTTTGGAAGATTACGACCTGACAAATACACATTTTGATTTTCTTCTGGCAAGATTAACAATGTCTTTGTATCATTTAAAGACAATGCGCTTAATAATGCGATGTAAGATTTAGTTTTTGGAGCATCAAAAGAAAAGCTTTCTAATACTGTTACTGAACCTGACTGCACTTTAGCAGCATAAGCTGATTGGCGAGCCAATGATTTCACTTTCTTGTTTACCTTGAAAGAGTAATCTCTTGGAACTGGACCAAAAATACGTCCACCACCTTTCATCAATGGAGATTTTGCTGAACCAGCACGAGCACCACCTGTACCTTTTTGTTTTTTAATCTTGCGAGTTGAGCGAGAAACTTCTGCTCTTGGTTTCGCTCTGTGAGTTCCTTGACGTTGGTTTGCCAAGAACTGCTTCACGTCTAACCAAACTACGTGTTCGTTTGGCTCGATGCCAAAGATTTCGTCAGAAAGGGTTACCTTTTTGCCTGTTTCTTTGCCTTGTATGTTTAAAACTGATAATTCCATTTGTCTAATTTGAAAATTTTAATCGGGCGACGAACCGCCGGGCGGCGAACCGCTTGAAAACCTGAAAATTTAATAATGTAATGTCAACGCTACAAAGAGCCAATTGATACCCTTCAAATTTTCAAATCTATTTTTCAAGAATAACGTAAGAGTTTTTCGCTCCTGGGATTGAACCCGATACCACGATTAGGTTTTTCTCTGAATAAACTTTCAATACTTGTAAGTTTTGAACTTTTACACGATTACCACCTGTACGACCTGCCATGCGAATACCTTTGAATACACGAGATGGGAATGAACAAGCACCGATTGAACCTGGGTGACGACCTCTGTTGTGCTGACCGTGAGTTTGACCTCCAACCCCTGCAAAACCGTGGCGTTTAACAACACCTTGGAAACCTTTACCTTTTGATGTTCCGATAGCATCTACGAAATCGCCTTCTACGAACAACTCTGCGGTAATAACTTCTCCAAGTGAAAGTTCATTTTCGAATGATTTAAACTCTACGAGTTTTTTCTTTGGAGTAGTTCCTGCTTTTTTGAAGTGACCTAAAAGAGGTTGCGTTGTGTGCTTCTCTTTTTTCTCGCCATAACCCAACTGAATGGCGCTATAACCTTCTTTTTCTACTGTTTTTACTTGTGTTACTACACAAGGACCGGCTTCGATCAGCGTACAAGCGACAGCAGTACCGTCAGCGTTGTAGAGGCTGGTCATACCGACTTTCTTTCCGATAATTCCAGACATTTTATTAGAATAAAACGTTAATAATTGATTGTGAATGAACGAGTTACGACAAAATCCCAACTGGGAGCGTAAAACGGACTGCAAAGGTCGGAATTTAATTTGGCATAAACAAAATCTATACTAAATTAATTCACTAATAAATTGCGACAGAAATGAGTAAAGCTACAAGATGTGCACGTATGCAGACGAAGAGACGGAAAAACCGTATTGCGTTAGAAAAACGAAACGTTTCTTGTGTAGCTTAATATTAACATTACAGACTGGGCATTCAGTGTTATAATATAATATCAGTTCTGACACGCTTGCAGGCAAGCCTGCGGTAATTTCAAATTAGAAGATTTACGTTTTGCCTATTTCCGTATTTTTTATCGAGTTCTGCCAACCCATATAAAAACAAAGAAAACGTTCTCTCTTAATTGGACTGCAAAATTAGAGGATTCTTTTTGAAATACAATGAGTTAAGTAAAAAAATATTTTAATTATTTTACTTTTTTTTAACAATCAATCTGATACCTTATTTTATTGCGAAATACTCACTGATAAAAAAATATTGATGGCATGACTTGAAGTCGTGCCATCAGTAATAACCGATGTCTGATAGCTGAAGTGCTATCCCTCTTTACAAGAAATATTACTATCTTTGTACTCTTAGCAAAATAGCTCTTTATGAAAATTTCTATCATTACTGTTTCCTTTAATAGTGTAACTACGATTCGTCAAACCATTGAAAGTGTTTTAGCGCAGGATTATCCCGAATTAGAATATATCGTTGTAGATGGCGCTTCTAAAGATGGAACAGTGGAAATTTTGAAGGAATTTGCCGATAGAATAAAATTTATCTCTGAACCCGACAAAGGTATTTATGATGCCATGAACAAGGGTTTGAAAATGGCCACTGGTGATGCTATTGGTACAATTGGTGGGGATGACTTCTACCCAAACAATCAAGTAATTAGTCAAGTAGCTAAAGCTTTTGTTCAATACCAAACCGATGCGGTATATGGAGATATACAATTTATCAATCCAGACGACATTCATACGATTGTGCGCTATTGGAAAGCTGGTGAGTATTCACGTAAAAATTGGTTGCAGGGATGGATGCCTCCGCATCTTTCGTTCTACCTGAAAAAAGCGGCTTTTGAAAAGTATGGTGAATACCTAACAGATTTTACTTGCTCTGGCGACTATGAGTTAATGCTAAGAATGCTTTATAAAAATCACCTTTCTGCACACTATCTACCGCTAACGCTTACTACAATGCGTAATGGTGGCACAAGTACTGCCTCGCTTAAGCACCGTTATAGAGCTAACATGGAAGATAGAAGAGCATGGAAAATAAATAACCTAAAGCCTCATTGGTATACTTTGTGGATGAAACCGCTATCAAAAATTACTCAGTTATTTAAAAAGGGAGAATAACGTCTATTGTTACACATTGGCTACTCTGAAAGGATGTATTGCTGTTTTGTGCCACACTCCCATCGTATTATAAGGATCATTATTAAACCAATCTTGAAAAGCTGTTTCAGTTTCGAACTGGACAATCATTGTTGAGCCAATCATTTGTTGTGACTCATCCAACATTGCACCTCCCATCAAGAAATTTCCGTTTTCTTTTAGTTTTTTTACACACTCTAAATGATAAGGACGAGCCACTAGTCTACGATTAAGTGCCTCACTGTCTGTTCCATCAAAAGCATAAATTACATACTGTAACATTTTATTTATCATTTATAATGTGACTTTTTTAAAATATTGATGTCCAAAGTAAATATTAAATGTAACTCCTATTCCATAGTTATTGCTATAGATAACCTAGTATTGCTCTAAAAGTTAGTAGTGATGCTCTAAAAAATTACTTGAACATTCAATTTATTACGAAGTTGCATCATTTAACGCAAACCATCAACCTTATAAGCCCATCACATGAGAGATAATTTAATAGCATTTGTGCGCAAGTACGTTAATTTTTCTGATGAAGATATTGAATTTGCTCAACCTTATTTTACTGATGTTATTTTAAAAAAAGGTGGTTTTTGGGTAAAAAAAGGAGAATACAATGCCGACGTCGCCTTTATTAATAAAGGCATGTTACGTTCTTATTTCATTAAAGATAATGTAGATATCACTTACGATTTAAGTTTTGAAGATCAAATAATAACAAGTACGTCATCCTATTCCCAAGGCTTGCCTAGCATAGATTATATCCAAGCCATAGAAGACTGTGATTTATGTGCGATAACAAAAATCAATCTTGACTTTTTGTATTCACATTCGCCCAAATGGGAGCGTCTGGGAAGGGTTTTATATGAGAACTATACTGTTCAGCAAGAAATAAGGCTACGTTCTTTTATTTCAGAAACTGCCCGAGAACGCTATGAGGCTTTATCTAAACATAAACCAGAGCTATTAAGGCGAACACCTCAGATATACTTGGCTAATTATTTAGGCATTACGCCACAGTCGCTTAGCAGATTGAGAAGAGAAATTACGAAATAATCATAGAGGCTCATTGCATCAAAGAATGAGCCTCTATGATGTTATTCCCAATTCAATATTACTTTTTCTATAATATCACAGGCTTCGTTCATTTGCCCTTCTGTAATGACTAAAGGTGGTGCAAATCGAATTTTATTTCCGTGAGTTGGTTTGGCAAGTAAGCCATTATTTTTAAAAGCTACACATAGTTCCCAAGCAGTTTCGCTTTCTTCATCAGTGTTGATTTCAATGGCATTTAATAAGCCTTTCCCTCTGACTAATCTCACTAAGTCAGGACGCTGAGCAATTAGCTTTGACATTCTTTCTCTGAAGATGGCTCCCATTTTCAGCGCATTGTCGGCTAAATTTTCCTCTTTAACTACGGTCAAAGCCGCAATCGCCACCGCACAAGCTAAGGGGTTTCCTCCGTAAGTAGAACCATGTTCACCCGGTTTGATTGTCAACATGATTTCATCTCTGCAAAAAACAGCCGATACTGGATAAGTACCACCAGAAAGGGCTTTACCCAAAATTAGGATATCGGGCTGAAAATCTTCGTAGTCACAAGCCAAACGTTTTCCTGTACGAGCAATACCCGTCTGTACTTCATCAGCAATGAATAATACATTTTTTTCACGACACATTTCATAGGCTTTTTTCAAATAGCCTTCGTCTGGTACTACAACCCCAGCTTCGCCTTGAATGGGTTCAACCATAAACCCTGCAACATTAGGGTCTTTCAAAATCTCTGCCAATGCCTCTAAGTCGTTATAAGGGATGATTTCGTACCCTGGTAACAGTGGCCCATAATCAGCGTAACTAGAAGGGTCGGTTGATGATGAGATAGCCGCAAGCGTACGTCCCCAAAAATTACCTGCCGCATATACGGTCTTAGCTTGATTCTGCGGAATACCTTTTACCTTATAAGCCCATTTACGAGTAAGTTTCAAGGCTGTCTCCCCTCCTTCTGCTCCAGAGTTCATCATCAATACCTTATCATAGCCGAAATATTCACAAAGAAATTTTTCGCAAACCCCTAATTGATCACTATAAAAAGCACGAGAAGTAAGCGTCAATTTTTGCGCTTGTTCAATCAAGGCTTGAACAATTTTAGGGTGACAATGCCCTTGGTTCACGGCACTATAAGCAGAAAGGAAATCGAAATATCGTTTATTATCTACATCCCATACAAATACTCCTTCTCCTCTTTGAAGGACAACAGGCATTGGATGATAATTGTGTGCGCCGAAACGGTCTTCTAACTGCATTGCTTTCTCTGAAGCGGATGCAGTACTTAGTGATTGTACTGTCATTGTGATAAATTGGTGATTGAGTGAATGGTGAATGAGTGATTTTAATAAATCTATCATTCACCATAATTGAAAATAAATACTAAAGACGATGAGTAATTAGCAATCATTCAATCCAGACAAGCCAATGATGTACAAGATAAGTACGAATACAGAAAGGATACGGTGAATTTTACAGAAGTGACCATACAATGAGCTTGTCGTAAACACACGATTAGTGATACGTTTATTGGAACGCATCACTAAATGTTGGTATTTAGGATAAAAATCACTCATGATTGTAAGATTCTCTATTTATTTTAAACGAGAATACCTCAAATCTACAAAATATTGAACATTTTACAAAATTAGCTGTTGATTAAATACCATGAAGAAAACCAACCCACAAAACGATAATAATCCATCCAAATTAACAACTGACGACTTTTATATTAATGAAAATGGCTACATGGTTTTTACCGAGGCTTATCATTTAAAAAGGGGTTATTGTTGTAAAAATGGTTGCAAGCATTGCCCTTATGGATTTAAAAAAGAATAGGACTTGTGAAATGGTTATTCAAAGAAAAAAATAACAAAAGCGCTATTTGCAACTACTAGGTTATTCAATAAAGAATTAATATTTTTATGTAAGTTTTAAACCTGACACTTGAGTTTTTGATAAAATTTTGACAGCTTTTGAAATATCGATAAACCAAATAAAATATCCTATGAAAACGAAATCTACTTTATTATTAGCGACAAGCTTATTATTCTCTGTATTATTATCCTGCAAAAAAGACGCAAATACTCCGCTTGACAATGACCCCAACGCAATGATAGTTTGTGGTACAAAAGACCCTGTAAATGATTTGAAGTGGTTATCTGATAAAATGAAAGTTTTAGAGGGAGGCCCTAACTTAAATGGAATTGTGCTTTTTGAATATAAGAGCAACAAAGTAATTGAGATTCAATGTTCAGTGTGTTCGTCTACAAATATTCATCAGTATTATTGCGATGGGACGAAGTTAGATTTTACGAATTCTGATAATTTTAACGATTATTTGAAAAATAGGACGAAAATCAAAATTCTATATGGAACTGAAATGTGGAAAATGTAACATATATTAATTGAGCCAGTCCATTTTCAACTTTAATACTCTCTAAAAGGGTTAAAGTTGAAAATGGACTGTATGCCATTAGTTTATTCTCTGCATTATTACTCGAATGGAGTCTTTTCCCATTTTACTTGACATCAACATTTGTTTAGTCCCTTTTAATTGACTTAGTGCCGCAATAAGTATTGCTACATTTTCGGGGCTTTGTTCAAATACGACGTTGATTTTCTTTTGTGTGCTATCAAAATCATAACGCCCAATTTTACGATGATTGGTACTATTAAACTCAAAAACGCATAAATCGTTAATATCAAAATATATTTTGGTAAGCCTAGTATCTTTCTGAGATGAATCTGACGGGAAAAATGTACTATTACCTTTTGAGGATTCCACTTCATAAGTACCTCTTATTACTTCATTTTGAGTAGACTCGTTTTCAAGACGATATACAAATAAAAAAGCCAAAACTATCGCTGAAAATCTGATTAGTATTTTGGTAAGTTCAGTTTTTTGTTCTTTCTTCTCCTGAAAAAAAAACAGGATTAATTTATCAATATCCAATAGCAAGCAGTACGATAAAGCAATCATTATTATCACAGACTGCATCAAAGCACCTGCATTCATTCCATAAAATAGATTAATCAATAAAATATTGAGCATCACTGGAAACAAAATAAACATCCCAAGCAGCTGAGTTTTACGAAATAGTAGTAAAAGAGACCCTCCAATCTGCATCAGGGCTACGATACAGCCAAATGAGTATGAATAGCCGAAATAATACCAAGTAAGCCATTCGCCTGAAAGCTGACTCATGGGAATATCAGCAATATGCTTTGGTACTACGAACTGTTGTCCAAAGATTTTTTTCCACCCAAAACTCGCTATGCTAAAAGCTAATGCATAGCGAATAAAGGCAAGAACGACTGTTGATTGTTGTGGTAAACCTTCAATTTTATCCTTGTTTTTAAAATGCCAAACAAAGGCATAAGTGATTGAAACTATTAAACAAAATCCTGCTAAACCAAAAACCATTGGAGGACTCATCCAAATAGGACGTTTGTCTCTACCAATCAGTAAAACGTCTGCCAACAAGATGATGCCTAAAATAAAACAGGCAGAAAACTTCTGAAAGAATGATTTGAATTGCATAAGTGAAATGAGTATTAAAATTAGAATTTAGGACAAACCACAGGATTTTGACCTAGAGATTCTACTCAAATCACGATTTGATGACTACTCTTCAGATTTTTTTTGAAACATAGTGGGCGTCATGCCAGTAATCTGTTTGAATGAACGCTGAAAAGTAGGCAAAGAATTAAACCCAACATCATAAGCAATACTTAGAATAGTTAAATGTTTATGTTGAGGGTCTGCTAATCTTACTTTGGCTTCTTCTATCCTGTATTCATTGATATACTCACCAAAGCCTTTGTTGAGTACCTGATTACAAATTGCCGAAATAACTTTTGGCGTTAAGCCTGTAAGTTCTGAAACCTTAGTAAGGTTCAAAGTTGGATTCAAATAGTACTTTTCTTGCTCCATCACCGTTCTGAGTTTCTCTACAGCTTCGCTTACCTGCTTGTCATCCAACACATCAAGGGTAGATTGATTCGTTTTTTGTTTGTCTATTCTAATGATGCTGATGTTATGAAAACCCATAAAAGCTATCCAGTACATCACAAAAGATAACCAACATTCGAGGGGGAGATAAAATTGCGTGTTATTTTCTTGGTGCAATAACACACTTCCATAGATAGTAAAAGACCAGATAATGAGTGTCCCTAAAAAAACGTGGAGTAATAAGGTTAACCATCGATGAATAATCGAGTTTTCTTCTTTGGTATCTTCCCCCAAAATGGCCTCCGATTGCCATTGCCGTAGTATTTGATACGATTTAAACAGAAACCATCCAAAAACGACAATCATCAAGTTGCGTTCTACATTAATGGTATTTCTGTAAATCATAAAGAACTGCGGACGGTGTATCTCATCAATAATATTGAAGGTAATTAACAAGAAGAATACCAAATTGACAGCTAAACAAATAAGGGCAGGTATAAAATACACCCATTTAGGCTGACTTATGGCATCAGTCCCAATGGCATTGCTAACTACATACAAAAATAAAAGTGGGCCAATACAGTAAATGTGAACCAAAGGGATATAATTATCAATAAAGAAAAAATTATTGGCTTTCCCAAGGGTAAACATTAACATCTCGAAGCTATTGTAGGCAAAAATAAGGATAATCCAAGCTAAAAAATATTGCTTGATGGGATTGTTTCGCTTTGAAAAAAACAAAATACTGCTCAATATTACGGCTTGTAACAACCCTAAAAATATGACAAAACTAATGATAGGAATATTGAGCATACATTATAACTAAGCTTTTTGGTAAATATAATGAGAATCATCCTCAATCAATTATTCATTTAAATAATGTATTAATTTTGTCTGCATAACAATCAACTAAAATATCTCTTCTTCTATCAACATGAACAAAATTCTAGCAACTGAAAGGCTCATTTTAAGAGAATACACCCTTGACGATACCCAATTTGTCATTGAATTATTAAATACTGAAGGCTGGTTAGCCTTTATTGGCGACAAAAATGTTCGTACTGAAGAGGAAGCAAAAACATATTTATTGAATGGACCAATAAAAAGCTATGCTGAAAATGGTTATGGATTGAGCTTAGTAGTCACAAAAGAGGGCTTAACACCTATTGGAATGTGTGGATTAATTAAAAGAAATAATCTTGATAGCCCTGATATTGGTTTTGCCTTTTTACCTGAGTTCACAGGCAAAGGTTATGCTTTTGAAATTGCAGATGCTATTATTACTTATGCCAAAGACACCTTAAAGTTACCACGGGTTTATGGCATAACGATGCCCGAAAACGAGCATTCTAAAAGACTTTTACAGAAAATAGGATTGAGTTATCAAGAAATGTATTCTTTCCCGAATCAGGAAGAAAAACTGATGCTATTGTGCTACGAGTTTAGTCATTAATCTCTCTTTAAAATGAAAATCCACATTTTTGGGGCATCATCTAGTGGCGTAACTACGCTAGGGAATGCCCTATCTAACCAACTAAATATTCCTTATTTTGATAGTGATGAATATTATTGGGAAAAGTCAGACCCTCCGTTTACCGTCAGGAGGAATCCAACCGACAGGACCTTGATGATAAAAAAAGATATTGAACAAACCGACGATTGGATTCTGGGTGGTTCGATAATCAGTTGGGGAGATATTTTTCCAAGCTTTGATTTAATCGTTTTCTTGTGGGTACCTCCGCATATTAGGATGGAAAGACTTAAAGAAAGAGAGTTCAGTCGGTATGGAAATATTATTTATACCGAACCTGCTAGAATAAAACAATACAACGATTTTATGGCTTGGGCAGCCGACTACGACAATCATACGGGCATTGCTACCAGAACATTGAATGCACATGAAAATTGGTTACAGCAAACTACTAGTCCAACTTTAGCAATACGAGGCGATTTTAGTACTGAACAAAGAATTGACCTTATATTAAACAAGCTATCCGAATTGTAAATAAGTTTAGAATTCGGATAGCTTGTTTCTCTCCTTTTGATTATTTCAATTGATTCAACGTATAGCAAATTATATTATTGAAAAGGTATTTGCCATCGCTGGTTTGTAAATCACCTGTTTTCAGTTCATATATGTATCCAGCTTTTAATTCTGCTAATTCCAAAGACACCTTTTTGCCATCTGCTGAAACTTTGATTGATTTTACAGGTACATTTTGTACATCAAACTGTTTTGAACCATAAGCCTGATGGTACTCGTAATAAAAACGTCGGAATTTATAATTAAGTAACTCTTGCGCTTTGGCAGGGTCGAGTGGTAAAGAGAATGTCAAGTCAAAACCTGTTTTGGTCAAGTTCATCGCCATAATATCCAAGTGATTTTTGCCTTTCCACGTAATGCGTTGAATACCCCTTGCTCCTACCCAGCCGTGGTCGTTCTGACCCACCCATAGGCTTCCGTCTGGCGCAAAAGCCAAGCGATTGTTACCAATTCTCATTTTTGAGCTAAAATTCAATGGAATACAAGCTCCCTGCATGGCACCACCAACTTCTTCCATCAATAAGCGAATCACATATTTATGATCCATATCGCCAATCAACATTTGTCCGCCAAACATTCCAAATTTCCCTCCTGTATTTTCTAGTATTGGTTGTGTAGGCGAGTTAGCAAAATAGCCATGTGGAAACTGAATTGATTCTTTTACCCGCATACTATCTAGTTTGGCAACTGGTAAATTAATCGGTACTACTCGTGGGAAATCTTCTTTCCAGATTAACCCAGCAGGATGTCCATAAAATTTACCTTCTTCTACATGATACAATTTACTAGTTCCCAACCAGTCACCTTGGTTATCAGATACCAACAGTCGCCCTTGGGCATCAAAACCCAAACCATTAGGCGAACGGAAACCAACTGCATACGGTTTCAATACGCCATCTTTCCCCAATTTCATAATCCAACCACGGTAAGGCACACAAGAATACATACGGCCTGGACGAGAAAGGGAATCGTATTTACCACGAATTTCATTTCTGATACCTGCTCCGTTAGACGCCAAATTTAGGGCAATAAACAAATTACCTTGTTTATCAGCTATAGGACCAAAAGCAAATTCATGATAATTGCCCGACATTCCAAAGTCATCCGTTACTGTTTGGTATTCATCCGCCACGCCATCACCATCGGTATCTTTTACCCTAGTAAGTTCTGGACGTTGCATGATTAACATTTCGTGATTATTAATCACCATCATCCCCAATGGTTCATGTAAGCCTTCAGCAAACATTTTCCATTCCTTAGTCTTCTGGTTATACATCATTACCTCGCCACGGTGAAAACAGGCTACAAAACGCCCGTCGGGCATAAAACCTATCGCACCTGTTTCTGCTACCAAGCCATCAGGCAAGGGAATGTTTTCTACTTCATAATAATTAGCCGCCGAATCTTTGGGCACAGAAACTTGTGCTGAAAGGCTTGTAGTAAAAAGTAGTAAACAAAAAATCCAGCTAAAATGGATTCTTATCCGACTACTGTATTCTATTGTGTTGTGAAGACGATTGATATTTTTCATTTTTTCATGGAAATACTAAGACGTTGTACATTGGCAGGAATCCTGAGTATGCCTTTATTGAATTTACCTTGCTTACTTTGGTAAACGATGCCATCATCAGTATTTACTAAAAAGTAAAGTATTTGTTTATTGTTCTTAAACGTAAAATCTCTTATCAAGGTTTTACCATCACCGCTCAATCGGATGGTTTCAGTCACTTCTACTTTATCTAAAGTATATTTAAAAGTGGGTAGTCTTTTTGTAAGTTTATACCCTTTGAAATCAACCTGTGGAATAGTTTTAACATTGCCTATTCTGAAAGGGAAAGTGGTTTTATCTCGCCAATATATTTCACCAACTACTTTGGTTAATTTACTACCATTACCTTTCCATTGCTCTGAGTTATCCACAAATCCACCCGACCAAGCGTATCTTAGATAACACTTTCCTGCATCAAAACAATAGGATTCTGTCGCTGTCAAGCCTACTGCAATAGCCGCTGGGCCACAATCTGGCATAAACGTTCTATACAACAATGGATATTTTAAAGCGAATGGATGTGGTGAAGGCATTTCCATGTGATGCCCTTCGTGACTGACTACTGTTGCAATCTTTTGTCGTTGGGCATCAGGTACATTCATGTCTTTTTCCAAAGAAGGCAGTGCCTTAGTGGTTGCATAAATAGCTCCGTACATGACAAAGCCATGCCCAGGATAAGTACATACATACGGGTAAATACCTTCTTTTTCCAATAAAAAAGTAATGGTATCTATTCTACCTGGTTCTACGATTTTGGTATTCGCAATAATTAAGGATGAATTGGGTACATAATCCATGCTCGCACCTTTGTCCCCTAGTTTTAAGGCCTCCTCTACTACTTTCAATCTAGCATTTGGTTTGGTTACGACCATGTTGTGTGCCATGTCATCATGGTTATCCAATATTATCGTCAATCGAGTATTAGGTTGTACCGCAAATCGAGGTAAGTCGAATTGGAGTCCTCCTAAAACTTTAACAGTTATCGTGGTATCTTTTTGAGAAAAGCCATGTAAGGTTGCCAACAATAAGCTACACAACAAGCCTAAACGAATCATTTTTATATTTTTTAGCATTTCTGAAGCAAAGGAAAATATATTCAATAAATTTCAACACGTAAATTAAGCATGATAGTGTAATTTCTCTTCATGCATTGTAGGCTTTAGTCATAGTTTATGATGATGAAATGTTAGTTTTGCCATTGTAAATATCTGTGTGGTAACATCCAAACGTTTAATTATGTATATAAAGATGAGTACATGATAAATCTAATGATTTGAAAAAAGATAAACACTAACAATGTATTGACTTCGATGCTTAATCTATTCAAAATATGAAATTTGAAAAGGTATTTCCCTCTCCTTTACTGAAACCTTACATCAAACATTTGGTCATTTCTGAAGCCTCAGAAGAGCAAACCTATAAGGTTTTTCCTTCTACTGGGCTAGTGATGGGTTTTCAATACAGAGGGCGTCTGGCTTATATTACCAAAGATGGAGAAAACTCTTTATCTAACACGGGCATTACGGGTTTGCAAGATGGTTTCAGGGTTTTCAAAAGTAATCCAAACATTGGGTCTGTATTAGTATTTTTTAATGAAATCGGTGCATCTTATTTCTTAAAAACGCCCATCAACGAATTATATGCTGAAAGTGTTTCGCTTGAACATTTTATCAATCGGTACGATTTGGAAAAAGTTGAAGAAGCTTTGAGTACTGCCGAAACTGATGAATACAGAATCTATATCATCGAGCAATTCTTACTGGCTAGAATCATCGAAAAAAAAGATGACAAACTAGTGATAAAAGCCATCCAGTATATCTATCATTCAAAAGGTAATATTAAAATAAAAGCATTGTCCGAAATACTTTGTATCAGCCAAAGTCCCTTTGAAAAACGTTTCAGACAGTTGGTTGGTACATCTCCCAAGAAATTTGCTGCTATTGTCAGGTTTCATACAGTATTAGATAGCCTAAATCAGGTAAAATCTATGACCGAAATATGTTTTGAAAACAACTATTTCGACCAAGCACATTTTATCAAAGACTTTAAACATTTTACTGGTGAAACGCCTGAAAAATTTATCAAAAAGAATGATAAGTAAACGATTTTTTACAATTTCAAGCCAAGGGAAACTGCCAAATTTGCATCACATTTAAACGCAAAAAAGACATGTTTACAATCGATCAAATTAAAGAGACTCACTCAAAAGTAAAAAGCGGAGCAGATTTCCCACAGTATGTTCAGAATCTTATTGATTTAGGCTTAATTGGCTATGACCATTACGTTTGTGATGGTCACTCAAAATACTATGGAAAAGATAACTTTCAAATTCAATCTGAAGCCAAATATGCACTTTTGGAAATATCTCCCACAGGTAATATTGAAGCCTTAAAAAATGCTTTAAAAATCCATCAAGCTGGTAAAACCGATTACCTAACATTCTGTAGGCAATCAGCAGAAGCAGGTGTTGAAAAATGGACACTTGATATGAAAAAAATGACTTGCGTATATTATGATAAGAATGGTCTTGAAATGGTAACAGAAGTAGTACCTAGTATTTAGTATTATTTTATATTTGATTGACTTTTCAATATCATTTTTTAGAAGAAAGCTAATATTATACGTTTATATGCGTATTTGTACTTATATATTCTTTCAAAAAGGCTGTAAATTTGTATGTTTATAGCCTTTTAAAATAATTACAGGTATGAGATTTTTTAGCTTTTTACGTTATCGACTCAAATCATGGTTTGATGCTATCCATAACAAAAAATTACAAAAGGACATTTTAAATGCTTTACCATTTTGGCTAGGTGCATTTATCACAGGAATCATTGCTGTATTATATGCTAAGTTATTTTCATTGGCAGAGGCTGGCACACATTTTCTATTTCATCATGCAGGCTGGTCATTCTTTATTATTACGCCTATTTGCTTTTTGGTAGCATGGTGGTTGGTTATCAAGTTTGCTCCTTTTTCTAGAGGAAGTGGTATTCCTCAAGTAAGTGCCGCTATTGAATTAGCTAACCCGAAACATTATTACAAAGTAGATAGCTTACTAAGCCTAAAAGTCATTCTCATCAAAATCATTTCTAGTTTAATTATGGTTTTGGGTGGTGGCGTAGTAGGTAGAGAAGGGCCTACTATTCAAATTTCAGCTTCAATCTTCAAAAAAATCAATGACTTTCTACCTGATTGGTATCCCAAAATATCAAAAAGGAATATGATTGTAACAGGGGCGGCCTCTGGGCTTGCGGCGGCCTTTAATACTCCTTTGGGCGGTATCGTATTTGCTATTGAGGAACTTACCAAAACGCATTTTAGTCTTTTTAAGTCCGCTTTGTTAACAGGAGTTATCATCGCAGGGCTTACGGCATTGCACTTTTTAGGGCCATATCTTTATTTGGGTTATCCTGCTTTAAATAATATTTCTACTTGGATTATCGCTTCAATTATACCCCTAGCAATCATTACAGGCTTTGCAGGTTGTGGAATGAGTAATATTATTTTGTTTGTTTTTAGAAAAAAGAATACCCTAACCCACAATTACCAGAAAGTAATTTACATCATTGCTTGTGGGCTAATTATTGCTAGTATGGGTTACTTTATGGATAACAGAACATTTGGTTCAGGTAAAGAAATCATGGTGAGTACTTTGTTTAGCAACGACAAACATTTGGAATGGTACATGCCTATTTTAAGAATTATTGGTCCAATTGTATCGTTTTCTGTAGGAGGGTCAGGTGGCGTTTTTGCACCAGCCCTAAGTGCAGGAGCAAGCATTGGCGCGGTGATGGCAGGTTGGTTGCATTTGTCAGCAACCGAAACTAATTTGATGGTTTTATGCGGTATGGGTGGCTTCCTAACGGGTGTTACCAGAAGCCCCTTTACGTCATCTATCCTTGTCATTGAGATGACCAATAGTCACAATATTATTTTTTATATCATGCTCGCAACACTTCTGGCTAGTTTAATTGCCAATTTGATGAGCAAACACACTTTCTATGATTATTTAAAAATGCAGTATATTGATGAAATCCATAAAAGCGAAGTCCAACAAGATACTGCAAAGGAATAATAAACAGAATGCTCAGCAAAGTTAGTAAGTAATTCTATTTGAGCGAATTACTCTTATTTACCAACGAAATCTTAATTTTAAAATAACCTGTCAATTTAGCTATTTTTCATATCTTTATTAAAACGAAAAGTAAACCATCCTAAATTAATTGACAGCTCATGAAAAGTGTATTTAACCAAACAGAAACTGCCGAGCTTCTAGCACGCATCGACAAATTAAGTCCCGATTCCGTTCCTCTTTGGGGTAAAATGAATGTTGGGCAAATGTTGGCTCATTGCAATGTTACCTACGAACTTGTATATGAAGACAAATACCCAAAGCCTAATTTTTTCATGAAGACTATTTTGAAATTGATGGTTAAAAACACCGTTGTTAGCGAAAAACCATACAAGAAAAATAGTCCTACTGCACCAATATTCATCATCAAAGAATCAAAAGATTTTGAAGCAGAAAAAACTCGTTTGAAAGACCATATCAATAAAACATTGTCCTTAGGCGAAAACTATTTCAATGGCAAAGAATCACACTCGTTTGGAGTATTAACCATCCAAGAATGGAACAATATGTTTTATAAACACCTTGACCATCACCTTAGTCAGTTTGGGGTTTAAGGAGGAGGGAGTTGTGAGTGGTGAGGCTCAGCTATCGGTCATCGGCTTTCAGCTTATACACATAGACATCAGTAATGTGTTCCCAAATAGTTAAATATTTGATTCGTTTAAGCTAGTGTACTCCGCGTTTCGAAATAACTCCAACAAAAGCAAAAAGGGGTCAAAAAACTAGTTTTTGACCCCTTTTTCAATATTTTTTCACTAATAATTTGCCAATTTACTTTTCCAAATTATTCCGTTTTTGCTTTCATATTTATCGATAAATCCTTTTTCAAATAAGTCTGCTAATGTACCATTAGTTTCTTCCATAGAAGTACTGCTTAGAAATGAAAACTCTTTACTCGTCATCGTCGAGAAATTGGTAAACAAGAATATCGGGTCGGTATCAAACGTCCTTTTCTGTGCATGAGGCACCAATTGATGGATAATGCCTTCTAAATATTCATATTCTTGATAATCTTTACTGATGATTTGTTCATTTTCAAGATTTCTAAAGATAAGCGTTGGCAATACCCCCACCTGCATATTCTGGGCTAAAATCAAATCTTCTTTAAATGCTTCTTGTGCTTTATTTTCATAATCATACACAAAGCGTGCAGAATCTAATCCTACGTCAAAAGCTGCCTTTTCCAGATAAGCCATATCAACAATGTTTTTCTTTTCAAGAAACAACATTTCTTTGATACGTCTCAGGAATAACAATGCTAAATCTGCATCCTGCATCTGGGCAGCTTTGAAAGCAATAGAAGGTGGATAAGAAGACGGTAGTGGGTCTTCAATCCAAATATCTCCATCAAGTGGGATACCATGAATCATACATACTTCTTCCCAATGTGGTGCCACATCCGAAGGTTTGGTAATAGGTCCACGTTCGTATTCATCCCACGACGGTAGTAGCCCTCCCATGCGATAATCAATCTGTATATAGGCTCCATACTCTAATTTCAACTTTCTGAGTAATGGCTGCACTACCCAACAAGTAGAACAGACAGGGTCGGTAAAATATTGAATATCTATTAGTTTTTCGGTATGTGCATCTCTATCTTGTTTTTTGGTAATCAACGGCACTACCATCTTATCTCCATCTACATCGAGAGGATTCAAAAACAGTTCTTTTAGCTCTCTACCTAAATAGATATGTTTCTTAATGTCATCCTTACGCTCATCATAATATGCCTGAAAAGCCTCTTCAAGATTATTCAATGATAATAGCTTTTCAGTCAGTTTTTTAGCATCCAAGATAGCATTGGTTGTTCCTGCACTAGTAAAAGGCAAAGCCAAATGGGCAGCATCTCCAATCAACACCACATTATCAGCATGGAATTTAGGAAGTAACCCAAAATCACGGGTATTCCAGATATAACTCGTGCTAAAATCATTTGTAGATAATAATTCTGTTACTACTGGTGGGAAATCAGCTAATTGATAATTACAAAATGCTTTGAGTTCATCGGGCGTACAACCTTGGTCACAATCTGCCTCAGCCACGCTATATTGCATAAACCAAACAAAGTCTTTTTCCGAGACAGGAATCATCCCAAAGCTTAGTCCACGGTTACAACTCTGGTATTTTGTGAATATATTTTGGTGCGAAGTTCCCAGTTTTTCATTTGTACAAATCCCTACCACTTCCTTCACTTCCACGGGCGTATAATTGACAGCCCCTAAGATTGCTTCCCGCACTTCTGAGTTTCCGCCGTCCGCTCCTACAAAAACATCACCATATTCTATTTCGCCATTGGTGAAATAAGCAGCCACAGCTTTGCCGTTTTCATAAATAAAATGAGAGAATATTCTTCCTGTTTTTAGTTGTTCTTTCGGAAACAAATCGTACAAAAACTGTATTAAGTCTTTGCGTTTAATACAACGCCAAAGATTCAGTTTTTGCTTCTTTACTTGTCTTCCATCTTGCTTATTTAAACTAAAAGCCCCGATTTCTTCTCCGGGTAGATTGATTTCAGTATTGGCATTTAATTCATTTAAAATCGACCATCCATCTATGTGCATTAAAAATGCATGTCCACGGGTAGTCATTTGCTTAAACTTCTCGTTTACAACAACATTTATATTATTTTTTCTGAGTAAGAGTCCCAGTGTTAGGCCTGCAACTCCTCCGCCAATAATTACTACTTTCATAATGCGTTTAATACTATTTTAGTTTGTGTGAGTGCTTGAGTAAGGATTTCATTTGATGTAGCAAAACTCAAACGAATGTATCCATCTGCACCTGCACCGAACCATTCTTTTAGTCCAGGAACAACGGCAACTTTGGCTTCATTCAAAAGTAACTCATGAATTTCCTTGCTTGTTTTGCCTGTTCTTGTAATATTAGCAAAAGCTACATAACACCCTTCGGGAGCAATACAGCTTACACCTTTCATGCTGTTGAGTTCTGTTACACAAAGTTGTTTCATGTGGTGTAGATGTTCAACAAAGGCTTTCAACCAATAGTCGCATTCATTCAAGGCGGTAGTAGCTGCTATTTGTCCAATTACATTGGCTCCATGTACGGTAGATTGGTGTAATGACACTTTGATAAGTTTATCAAAATGTGCCTGATTGGAGGCCATCACCGAGCCTATCCGTAAACCAGCTAAACCGTATGATTTACTATAACCAGTAACGGTTACAGTTCGTTCCCGAATAGCTTCATCAAGTGATGCTATGCTTGTGTAGGTATGTGGATTGTAAATAATATCACTCCAAATTTCATCTGACAAAATAATCAAATTGTGTTTGCAAGCAATATTTCCTAGTTGCATTAGTTCTTCTCTGGTAAACACTTTTCCCGTTGGGTTAAGCGGATTACACAAACAAATTAAGCGTGTTTTGGGTGTAATTAATTGCTCGAGTTCTTCAAAATCAACCTTTTCTGTACCCGCAGGAATGGCAAAAGAAACTGCCTTTCCTCCTACTGTTTCTACAGAATATCTGAAAAGGAAATCGACAGGGTCAAATATAATGGCTTCATCATTGGGCGATAGAAAAGCCTGACATATCACAAAAATACCAAAAGCGGCACTATCCACTGGAAAAATATAGGCTGGCTTGGCAGGTATATTCCTTTTATCCTGAAAAAAAGTAGCTACGCTTTCTTTAAAATCTGGCAGGCCATCAGGCGGGCCATAACATAAATAACGGTCTTTTACAAAACGCGTAATAGCCTCCGCAATTTCTGGAGCACTCGGAAAATCTGGGTCAGCTGCTGTAAGGGGAATAACGCCTTGTGGCACAGTTGCCCATCTTAAATTGTATGCACGTTGTTTTAAAATCTCTAAATTAACAGCGGTACTATCAAACATTGAATGTTGGGTTGGCGGTTTATTCTAGTCTAGCTGAATTATATCAAAGAACCCCAAATATAGTTTTGGAGCCTGTAAATATTGTTTGGATGCTAAATATGTTGAATAAATGTAGAATTTACAATATTATGCCCACTTTTCTTTCAATAATTACCATTTGTTCATAAGCTGTATTTTGTAGTACTATTTGTTTTGCATCTGGCTTAACAATTATTTTAAGGTTTGTTAATAAAGCCCATTTCATTGGTTGTGTATTATTTATAAGACAAGATGTATTTATTTTTGGACGATTTTGCGAATAAATATGAGTGTGTAAGTTGCTAAAATTATGATATGGAAACGTTGTCGGGAACGATTGCGTAAAAAATTAAGCTAAAACATTGGATATTCTAATTGCTTAATCCTACTTTTGAAAATAATTTTTTTAATAATAATTATTACTTTTCTTATGCACAGACCCCTCAAAGCTTCAAGTGATACAGAATTACTAGGTCTTTTGCTGGAAGACAATGAAGCTGCTTTTGAGGAAATTTACAGAAGATACTTCCAAAAGCTCCATGCGTTAGCTAAACGTAGGCTGTACGACAGCCAACAAACCGAGGATATTATCCATGATTTGTTTTTGAACCTTTGGCTCAATCGTCAGAAAATTCAGATTGACTCCCTCCCCAACTACCTCATGCGTAGTGTAAAGTACAGGATTTTAGATGCCCTTGATCACCATACTGTCAAACAAAATTTTCTGGATTATCAATTACACATCGACCAGAGCTCTAATATTACCGAAGAGAATATTCTTTATGCTGATGCCATGCGTTTGTATCAAGAAAACCTTGTGGTATTACCTGAAAGATGCCGTGAGGTATTCTTATTAAGCAGAGCAGGCGTACCTCAGAAAGAAATTGCTATTCAATTGGGTATTTCAGAAAATACCGTAGAAAATCATATCGCCAAAGCTTTACGCTTATTGAAGTCACGCATGGCTGAATTTATCAGTCCAAATATGCTGTTTCCTTTCCTTTTCTTCATTTTTTAAAATTATTTTAACAAAAAATCATATTCAAGTAGTGGAACTATTTCTCTTGACCGACATCTAGGTTAAGGAGTAAATAGTATTTTATTAATAAAAAATAAAAATAAACATGAACCAAGGTGAATTCAAGGATGATGATGAAATCATCAATTCGCTCCGACAAAAATATACTCCTGATGAAATCAAAAAACTGCTGGATTGGTACAACGCCTTCGACGATAAGCAAGACATCGTTAAAGCGCCTGAATTGGAAGATAGTATTTGGGATGCATTACAAAAAGAGATAGACGAATCTCAAGCAGTAATAGAACCGCCCGTTCCTTTATTCAAACGCAAAGCTTTTGTTGGGTCTGTTATGGCTATTGCAGCGAGCTTGTTGATGGTATGGGGTTGGTTTTGGTTACCTCAAGAAGAATCGGATATGCAATCAATGGTTGGTTTCAAAGATGTTCCACAACAAGAGCTTGTACTTTGGCAATCGTTTACCAATACTACTAAAGCCATTCATGAATTACCGCTTCCAGACGGTAGTAAGGTGTGGTTGAATCCAGCAACGACAATTCTGTATAAGATTGTAAAAAATGCAGCGACCAGAGAAGTTTATTTAGAAGGCGAGGCTTTTTTCGATGTAAAACCGAATAAAGAACAACCTTTCTATGTAAAAAACAAAGGACTGAATGTGGTAGTACTAGGAACAAGTTTTAATGTAATAGCTTCTTTTAAAGATGTAAAATATGAGGTTTCGGTAGTGACGGGCAAAGTAAAAGTAAAATATCAAGACCCCGAAAATGGCGAACGTTTCAACCAAGTAATCATTACGCCACAACAACAGGTAGTGATTCAGAAAGAAGAAAACACGTTGGAAACCCATGATTTGACCCTTGAGAAAAGCAAACATCGACAACTATGGGAACCTGTCAGTATGAGTTTTGATGAAGTAATACTAGATAAGGTGTTAGCAAGATTAGAACAAGAATATGGAATGACCATCCGTACACCAAACATGGACATTCGGAAATGTGAATTATTTGCCAATTTCAACAACCAACGTCTGCCTGTTATTATGGATATTATCTGTAGCTCTATCAATGCTACTTATCAGATAGAAGGCAATGAAATTACGATTATCGGTGAAGGCTGTTTGTAATCCTAAACAAACGTTTTTCATCAAGTAGTGTACTCAGAAAAGTAAAAACAATCAATACAAATTAGTAAAAAAAGGGCTTGAAGTGTTACTAGCACCCAAGCCCAAGAATTACCCCAATCATTTCCTAGGTGATTAAAGAGTAACGTAGATTTCAAACACAAAATCGTACAAAGCAAATTTATGGAAAAACATTTTATTAAGACAACATTTTTCAAAATCATGAGGATGACTGTCATTCAGTTGGCCATTGCTATAGCTTTCATGGTGGCATCTTATGCCAAAGAAGCCAAAGCGCAGGAAGTTTTAGCCAAAACCGTGACTGTTTCTATCAAAAACAGCACAATAAAAGGTGTTCTCAAGGAACTTGAGAAAGAATCTGGCGTGTCTTTTGTTTTTAGTTCTAAAAACAGCATCGCACAAGCCACCAATCTTACTTTGACGGCTAATAATGAAAGCCTAAAAAACATATTGAGCCGTTTTTTACCGCCGCTCAATATTGGTTATAAAGTTGTACACAACGCCATTATATTAACGCCCATGACTGAGGAGAAGGTAGTCCTACCCTCCACAGTCGAGTTGCCCATGCCCACGACGAGTATATCCGCCGACGCTACTGTTAAAGGTAAAGTGGTGGATTCAGAGACAGGCGAAACACTTCCTGGCGTAACGGTAAAAGTAAAAGGTACTACTGCTGGTACAACTACGGATGCTTCAGGGAAATACAGTATTTCTGTAGCCAAAGGTGCAGTCTTGGTGTTTTCATTCATTGGTATGAAAACGCAGGAAGTAAGCGTGGATGGTCGTTCAGAAATCAATGTCTCGCTTGCTCCAGACAACAGTATGTTGGCCGAAGTAGCCGTCGTAAGTGATGGTTATGGCTTGGTTAAGAAAACAGACAATACGGGGTCAGTAGCGAGTATGTCTGCAAGAGATTTAAAGAATATTCCTATCACAAGTGCTGCACAAGCCATGACTGGCCGTATGGCTGGGGTAAGTGTAGTAACTACCGATGGTTCGCCCGATGCTGATGTTGTTATTCGTGTGCGTGGGGGTGGGTCTATCACACAAGACAATTCGCCTTTATATGTGGTGGATGGTTTTATTGTAAGTAGTATCAAAGATGTGCCGCCATCTGATATCGAAAGTATTAACGTACTCAAAGATGCTGCTGCCACCGCTATTTATGGTGCTCAGGCTTCTAATGGTGTAGTAGTTATTACTACTAAAAAGCCTCGTCCAGGCCGTACTACGGTATCATACAATGGTTTTATGCAGTTTAAAACTTTGCCTTCTGACAGAGCCTATAAAGTGCTTTCGCCTTATGAATACGTTTTGGTAAACTATGAAAGAGCCAAACTGAAGACCACTACTGATGTTGCCAACATGGAGAAGTTTTTTGGAAAATATGGTGACTACGATTTGTATCAAAATCAAAAAGGTACAAACTGGCAAGACGAACTTTTTGGTGCGCCACGTACTACACAGTCGCATAACTTAAGCATTAGCGGTGGTAACGAAAATACTACGATGAGCTTGAGTTTAACTAACAATACTGACCAAGGTCTTTTGACTGGCTCAGGTTATACTCGTAATGTTATCAACTTTAAAATCAACCAAACTATTTCTAAGAAATTAAAGTTTGATGCTTCTACCCGTGTTACAAATACCGTAATCGATGGTGCTGGTACTTCTGGTTCGGCTCAGTTAAATATCAAAGATGCCGTTCAGACAAGACCAACAAACGGTATTGCTGACCAATTGGATATCGATTTAAGTACGGCAGGTACTGACGACGACTTTGCGTCTTTCCTTTTAGCACTTGTTAACCCTAAAAAATTAGTATCGCAAGATTGGCGTAAAAAAACTACTCAGGATTATGTATTTAATGCTGGTTTGAGCTGGTCAATTCTTAAAGCCCTTAATTTAAAATCAACTATTACTGGTTCGAAACAATTTGACAAATCTTTACGATACTATGGCCCATTAACAGGCGAATCTTTCAACAATGGTAGTAGCTTACCTATCGGAGAAAAAACGGTGAATGAAAACGATTCTTTCCGTTGGTTGAATACATTAAGCTACCAAATGCCAAGTTTGGGTGCACATAAACTTGACTTTTTATTGGGTCACGAGGTTTATGCAATAGGTGGAAATCAAAGCTTTATTCGTACAGAAGACTTTAGAGCATCTATTACGCCAGAAGAACTTTTTGCCAATATGTCTTTCGGTCGTACAGACCGTCAGTATACTACAGAAAATACTGATATCAATCGTGTTTCTGGATTTGGTCGTATCAACTACCAATTCAAAGATCGTTATTTGGCAGCGATTACTTTTAGAGCAGATGCTTCAAGTAAATTCAGTGCTGAAAATCGTGTAGGTTTATTTCCAGCGTTGGCATTAGGCTGGAAACTGTCGGAAACTAAATTGTTCAAACAAATAAAAGGATTAGACGAGTTGAAAATCCGTGCAAGTTATGGTGCTACAGGTAACGACCGTATTGATGCTACTGCTACAAAATTATTGTTTGAGGCTACTACACTCCGTGGACCTGGTTTTGGTAATGTTGATAACGTTTATTACACACCGACTGGAACTACTTTGTACAACCCTAATTTGGTGTGGGAAACGACTATCAACAAAAACTTAGGGCTTGACTTCGCTTTCTTCAAACAACGCATTGTAGGTAGTTTGGATTTATACCAAAACACTACGAAAGATTTATTACTTCAATCAGCGATTCCATCAAGTTCTGGCTTTACCAAACAATGGAACAATGTGGGTAGTACGTCAAACAAAGGTATCGAGCTATCGCTTACTGGATATATCATCGACAAAGCTGATGTTTCTTTCTCTGCCAATTTCAACTTTGGTATAAACAGAGCAAAAGTAGAAGCATTGGATGGTACTACTGAACGTTTCTTCCAATCAAACTGGGCAAGTACTGATTTAAGAGAGCAAGATGACTTTTATGTAAAAGTAGGTGGAACATTGGGTGATATTTATGGCTACGTATCAGATGGCTTTTATACAACCAATGACTTTTCAAGTTATGACCCTGCCACAAAAAAATATATATTAAAAGAAGGCGTGACCAACTCTACATCAACTACTGGTAATACCGCTATCAGACCGGGCTTCATGAAACTAAAAGACCTTAACGGTGATGGCGTCATTAATAGCTTAGACCGAAAGGTAATCGGTAATACGCTTCCTAAAGCTCAAGGTGGTTTTGGTTTCAATGGTCGCTATAAAGGTCTTGATGCTTCAATATTCTTCAACTGGTCGTATGGAAATAGTGTGTACAACACAGGAAAAATTCAGTACAATCAATTCCGTCGTGTGACGTATGGTAACTTAACGACCGACATGAGCATCGATAATCGTTTCACTTACCTTGACGTTGATGGGAAATATACAGGAACTCCGGGTGAAATCGTAACAGACTTAAATCAATTGGCAGAACTAAATGCTAACAAAACGATTTGGTCACCTCTAGGCTTCGGTGATGCTCAGGCAGTAATGAGCGACTGGGCTGTAGAAGATGGTTCTTTCATTCGTTTGAACAACTTGAACATTGGATATTCTTTACCTAAAAAATGGATTGCAAAACTTGGTATGTCGCAATTAAGAGTTTATGCAACGGGTAATAACCTTTATCTATGGACGAAATACACTGGTTATGACCCTGAGGTAAGTACAACAAGAAGTACGTATTCAGGCTTAACACCGGGCGTAGATTATTCATCTTTCCCTAGAAGCCGTTCTTATACTTTCGGAGTAAATATTACTTTTTAATGAATTGTAACACTTATTCTAATAGTGGTAATCAACATCAATCACTGAACGTTTTTACGAACAGTTAATGTCAATAATTATGAAAAAGAAATTAGTAATTCTCGCGGTATTGTCCATGTTTATGACATCCTGCAAAGACTTTTTAGAACCAGATTCTCTATCAACTTTCGATACAAACTATATTTATTCAAACGTAGATGATGCCCGCAAAGGAGTAAATGCCATCTACGAGTCTTTCGGACAAGATGCTTTTCGATCAAGACTTTCGAACAATATGACGGGCAATACCGACATCGAACACCAAAGTGGTTGGTCGAGCACGGCAGACCGTTATCAAATTTGGGATTTAACTGCTGTTGCCACCAATGCTGACTTGCGTATTATGTGGAATGCGGCCTATACTGCTATCAGAAACTGTAATGTTGCTATCGAAGGCATCGAAGCTAGTTCTGCATTAAATTCTACTGATATTGCTACTTCTAAAAAAATGTATAACATGCTTGGTGAGGCGTATACTATGCGTGCTTATTGGTATAGTATGTTAACATTTTATTTTGGCGATGTGCCAAACGTGCGTCAGGCACCTAAAGCTGGTAATGATTTCTTTTTACCGAAAGAAGACCGCAATGTAATTTTAACGCAGGTTATTAAAGATTTGATTGATATTGAAGGAAAGATGTCGTGGGCTGACCAAACTAGTTACGGAATCGAGCAAATTAACCGTGAATATACCTTAGGGATGATTGCTCGTTTAGCCTTACAAAGAGGAGGTTATTACCTTACTCCTGCCTTGGCAATGGAACGTAAGTCAGATTACTTAGACTATTATAAAATTGCAAAAGAGTACTCTGAAAAATTAATTACGCTAAAAGACCGCCCTTTGCCTACCGATTATAGACAAGTATTTTTGAATGAATCTAAGTTTGTAACACCAACCAACAGCGATATTTTATTTGAAGTACCCTTCGCCAATGGCAATGGCGATGTAGGCTGGAACATAGGTATTACGGTAGATGGTGGTACAACGGCTGCACATAGTTATGGGTCAGGTAGTAATTATATGGCTATTCCTCCTACCTATTATTTCTCTTTTGATACCCTTGACATTCGTCGCGATGTAACTTGTGCCTTATACAAAATCAATACTAGCGGTCAAGCCATTTTTGTAAACAGTTCAATGAACATTGCTCAAGGAAAATGGAGTCGTTGGTTCTTGGATAAAGCTCCCGGTGCGTCTACGGCTAAAGGTACGGGTATCAACTGGCCAATGTTGCGTTATTCAGATGTATTATTGATGTTGGCTGAAGCAGAAAATGAAATCAATGGACCGACTTCAATTGCACAAGAAGCGTTAAAAAGAGTACGCCAAAGAGCTTTTGATTCGAAATATTGGCCAGAAAAAGTGACTAGCTATATAACGAACATTTCGGGAAGTAAGCAAGCATTTTTTAATGCGATTGTGAATGAAAGAGCTTGGGAATTTGGTGGTGAAATGATTCGTAAATATGAATTGATTCGCTGGAATTTATATGCGAAGAAGTCACAAGAAACCGTAACTGCTATCAAGGAAATGGGTGATGCCGCATTGACTGGTACGGGGAAATACTCAGAATTGCCAGATTATATGTACTGGAAAAGAGATGCAAGTGGCAATTTCAAGGTATTAAACCCAAGCCGTAAATATGTTGGTGTACCAGATGCGTCTTGGACAAGAGTATCCTTTTTGGCTAGCTTAAAACCAACACCAACTACTTATCAAGATTGGATTACGAAAGATTGGGATAAGTATTATAATGGACCAGTACCGGGTATAGCACGATACATTTTCCCTATTCCGGCAGAAGCTATTACCAACAGCCAAGGAAAATTGCTGAACGACGGATACCAGTTTTAAGAGAATGGTGAATGTATAAGTTGTGAATTAGTGAATAATTCATTGAATATATTTTAAACGTTAAAATCGTTTATGCATAATTCACTAACTCACAACTCATCACTAAAAAAAATAAACAAAGAAATACTCATGAATAAAATACATATAAAACAAAGTTTAGCAGTAGTATTAGTG
>NZ_JBWKYN010000012.1:0-54937 GCF_059423785.1 Arcicella sp. GW458-12-2-14-TSB2
GGAATTAATTCCCTCGCTAGTGATTTTTATTATGAATATATACTCATGCACGTTAAACTCATAAACTTTGAACGACCATAAACCCTAAACTTTCTTAGCAGGATTCCCAAATACCGTTTCACGTGCCTTTACAGTTTCTACTACTACCGAACCCGCTCCTATTCTTGCTCCTTTACCAATTTTTACACCTGCTACAATAGTCACTCCTGAGCCGATAAAAACATTATCATCGATAGAAACCCCTGGGCCAACGATGCTCCCTGCTCCAATCTGAACGAAATCACCAATTTTAGCATCATAGTCAACAATTACACGACTGTGTAATAGATTATGACTACCGATTTCAGCACGAGCATTGATAATTGTTCCCGCAGAAATCAAATTGCCATGTCCGATAGTTGCCGTTTGCGCAATCGCAGTTTGCTCATGAATAGCATTTACTGGCTGAACCTTTTTATCGTCATGTAGCATTTCTACTAAATTTTGACGCACTTTCAACTCGTCGATAGCAATAAATACTTCACATCTTTTCCCGATAAGTTTGGTATAATCTTCGTCGTCAGTACTACCCATCACGATTACATCGTCTATTTCGGTATTGTGCAATTCCTTGTTGTCATCTAAAAAAGCATAGACCACAACATTATTTGTTTTGAAAATATCAAGGGCGACAGCTCCTAAACCACCTGCACCTAAAATCATTACTGGATTCTCCATAATTTTCTCGATTGAAACATCGAGTTACAATTTTACTCCGTTATTTATTTTATAAATTACTTTTCCGTCTTTTACTAATTCAAATTCAGCCTTTTGCCCTAAACTTATTTCTTGGGTAGCACTAAATGTTAATCCAGTGGCATCTATTTCATCTGTTCCAAAAAATACTGACATATCGCCAATTTCTTCAATGACTGAGCTTTGCGTAAAATAGTCTCTTCCTTTTACGGGTCTTTCGTTTCTATTAATGGCAATATCAGCTTGATAAGTAGTATTTCCTTTTTTGATAGTAACATTTCTGATGATTAAATCATAAATCACTTTATCGTTTACAGGAATGGCTTCATATTCGCTAATATCTTCTTTTTCATACGATTTATCTGCAATCATCTTCAAACCTGTCAGGATAGCAACGAAATTCAGTTGACGAATATACTGTTTCTCAGGGTCATTTTTAAAACCTCCCGATTCTATCAAAATCAAGGTAGAACCCCATTTTTGAATATTATCACCAAAAGCACGAGGCTCGAAATCAGAAGGCCATTTTCCTACAGCATTCGGAATAAATGGCTGTAAAGCATGATTCATTCCTACGATAACCAACATTGCTTTCTTTCGGGTTTCGTTTACTTCTTGGGCTTCGTTATAGGCCGTTGCCAAAAACGAAATAGTAGCCAAATTTCCCGTTTTGCCTGCGGAATATCGCCTGCCTTTGTCATGAAGATTAAAAGCAAAATCTGGCTTTAAGTCAAACACTAGTTTTTTCAACAATGCTCCTTCTGGTGTTTGCAGTGCCAGTGCATCACGATTCATATCAATGCCCAATGCTGTATAGCGACTCCAAGCTTCTGCCCCGTCAGGATTTAACATCGGAACGAAATAAAAAGTGCATTCTTTCAGCAAGTCTGTACGTAATTGATTCAATTGCTGGTCGTCTACAGTCGAATTTGTTCTGTTTTCCAAGAAATTAAAAATATCCATCAAAGCCATCGTAGCCGTTGCTTCATCACCATGCATCTGTGACCAAAGTAATACTTTTGTATTTCCTGTACCACATTTTATCATATATATATCCCTGCCTTCACTAGAGAGGGTAGCTTTAGAAACCTCAAATAATGGATTGATTTTTAGTCGCTCAATGTTGGCAACTAAAGTCTGATGACCGAACCTACGCTTGGTAATACTTTGTTCCTTAAATACCTCATGGTATCCATGAAGCATTTCTCCTACATTTTGAGCATAGTTTGCTGATATTGAATTCATAATAAACATCACGTAAAGTACTAAAATCTTTTTCATGGGACTTGGGCTTGAAAGTTTATAAAAACTCTTCATTGGGTACTTTATACTTGTTTACCCCTATTTTCTGAGCAGTATAAATGCCTGAATGTCCAGAAAACGCATAGGCCATTATACAAGCAATCGCTAAATAAATAGCAGACTGTGCACCGAACAATTCTATTCCCATTAAAGTACAAGCAATAGGCGTATTGGAAGCTCCCGCAAAAACACCAACAAAGCCCATACCTGCCAACAAAGCCAGAGGAAGCGGTATAAAACTAGTCAATGCATTGCCCATCGTGGCACCGATATAAAACAAAGGCGTTACTTCTCCTCCCTTAAAGCCCGATCCCAATGTTAACGAAGTAAAGAATATTTTAGCTAAAAAATCATAAAAAGGTAACTTTTCAGTAAATGATGCTACAATAACGGGTACGCCCAAGCCATTGTATTTTGAAGTACCTACCAGCCAGAAACACAAAGCCAAAAGTACTCCGCCAATTACGGGTCTTAAAGGAGGATATGAAATATTGGCTTTGAATACATTGCTCCAAAAATGTGTACTTTTAGCAAAGAGCATACCGACTAAGCCAAATAGAATTCCTGCTAACATAGACCACACGATGGGTAAAATTGCCAAATGTGGTCCTGATAAAATAGGGTAATGTGTATGCCCCACATGCCATAATTCCTGACAAGTATAGTCAGCTAATAGTGCCGCAAAAAGACTTGGTAAAAGCGCATCGTATCGTATTTTACCAATAAAGGCAACCTCCAAGGCAAAGATAGTTCCTGCTAGTGGCGTTCCAAAAACAGAGGCAAAACCAGCACTTACTCCCATCATTAACAGGATTTTGCGGTCATTATCATTTAGTTTGAGTGGTTTTGTCAGCGTATCTGCAATAGCCCCACCCATTTGTACTGCGGTTCCTTCCCTTCCTGCAGAACCACCTACAAAATGTGTAATGATGGTAGTGAGATAAATTAAAGGCATCATTTTGAAAGGGATAATTTTATCAGGATGTTGAATTTCCTCAATTAGCTGATTGTTCCCTTTGGCTATATCTTGTCCAAAATAATGATAGATACTGCCTACAGCCAAACCGCCCAAGGGTAAAAGCCATATTAACCACGGATGGTTTTCTCGATAGTGGGTCGTCCAGTCTAACGTTTCTAAAAAGAAAGCCGAAGCCGAACCAATAGCCAAGCCAACAATCATCGCTACTAAAAGCCACTTCAAGGTAAATTTCAATACAAAGATTTGTTGGTTCATTCTAGTGATGAGTATCTATTTACAAACAAAATTACGGAATGTATTTCAAATAGCTTTGCGAAACCCTTGCAACAAATAGTTGATTAATTGTTTTTCATTAGTCTCATTTGCAAAGTACCCTTCCCTAATTTACCCGAAAAAATAATTTTTCAGAAAAATGAAAAAGATTTGAACCTATTTTTAATTTCAATGTTATAACATTAAATGTATAAACATTAATTATCAAAAAACAATATTTAACAATGGCAACTTCAACTTGGGCTATCGACCCTTCGCACTCAGAAATTCAGTTTAAAGTAAAACATTTAGTGATTACTACAGTAACAGGTAACTTCAAAGAATTCAGTGGTTCAGTAGAAGCTGGTGATGATTTTGATGGCGGATCAATTTCATTTGAAGCCAATACAGCTTCAATTAATACAAATAGCGAACAACGTGACGGACACTTGAAAAGTGCTGATTTCTTTGATGCTGAACAATTTCCAACATTATCGTTTAAATCAACTTCATTTACAAAAGATGGTGATGATTTTACTTTAGTGGGTGACTTAACGATTAAAGAAACTACTTTACCTGTAAGTTTAGCAGTAGAATATAACGGAACAGCAACTGACCCTTGGGGAAATGTAAAGGCTGGTTTTGAATTAAAAGGAAAAATAAACCGTAAAGATTTCGGTTTAGCTTGGAACGCAATCACTGAAGCAGGAAGTGCGTTAGTAAGCGAAGAAGTGAAATTAATCGCTAATGTACAGTTAGTGAAACAAGCATAATATTAGTTTGGAAGTGGGAGTTTTGAGTGCTGAGCTTGTAGATTTGAGAAGGTAGAGGGGATAGCTTTGTCAACTCTTAAAGAGTTGACAAAGCTGAGAAAGTTGTAGATTGGAGTCTTTTTTTAAGTACAATCTCATGGCTAAAAGCTCACAGCTCAAAGCTGATTATTAAATAATCAAAAACAATGGAAACGACTTTAGGAACAGCCGTCAAAAAAACATTATATAAAGCTGGTACTCGTGGACAGGCTGACCACGGTTGGTTGAAAACTCGCTTAACATTTTCATTTGCGGGGTATCACGACCCTAAAAGAGTACATTTTGGTGTGTTAAGGGTCTTGAATGATGACCAGATTGCTGGTGGAAAAGGTTTCGGTATGCACCCACACGATAATATGGAAATCATTACTATTCCATTGGAAGGCGTGGTTGAACACCGAGATAATCAGGGCAATCATGGCATTATCACGAAGGGCGAAGTACAAGTAATGTCGGCTGGGACGGGCGTTTACCATTCAGAGTTTAATCATCTTAAAGATGAAACTTTAAAATTATTTCAGATTTGGCTTTTCCCAAACAAAGGCAACGTTACGCCTCGCTATGGTCAAATGAAATTCGATGTGGCAGCACAGCATAATGATTTTCAATTATTAGTTAGTCCTATCGAAGCCAACATTCCAAATACTTTGGGTATTCATCAAGATGCGTATTTTAGTATTGGGAAATTTGAGGCTGGCCAAGAATTTACCTACAAAATCAATCGTGAAGGCAATGGTTTATTCATTATGGTTGTAAATGGCAGTGTAAACGCAAGTGGAGAATTGTTAGAATTACGCGACGGCTTAGGCTTAGAAAATATTACAGCGGTAAATTTCAAAACCGAAAACGGCGTTGAATTATTGTTGATGGAAGTTCCGATGGAACTTGAATAATTTTGAGGGTTTGTTTTTACCCCGCAGATTGGCGGTGATTTTTTCGCAGATTTACGCAGACAAATAATATCAGCGTAAATCTGCGCAATTAATCTGTAATATCTGCGGGTAAAAAATAAACAAAACCTAGATTCATTTGGTTAAAAGAATAATTAAAGTAATATTTTTATGTCAACTTTAATCTTATAACCTTATTATAATGCTTATCAGATTGGTCTTATTATTCGGTACTTTCCTCTTGATGGAAGGAACAGCATGGTTTACACATAAGTATATCATGCATGGTTTTATGTGGCGTTGGCATCGTTCTCATCATGTACATCATAATGAGGTATTGGAAAAAAACGATTTGTTCGCTATAGTGTTCTCAGCTGTATCTATTATTACGATTGGTTTGGGAAATTTTGTACCAGAACTTTGGTACTTATTTTGGGTGGGGATGGGAGTAACTTTATACGGAATTTTTTACTTTATCTTTCATGACATCATTGTGCATCGCCGGATAAAAATTAAATTTGTGGCAAAACACCCCTATTTGAAACGGATTATGAAAGCACATTATATCCACCACAAAGTACATGAACGAGAAGGTGCAGAAGCTTTTGGCTTTTTGTATGCTCCGAAAAAGTATGAAGACACAAGGAAATAAAAACTAAATTCTTTCGATATTTTCTTCCTTGACAAAATCCATATTTTGATATTTCAGAAAGACCTGTGCCAGTACAATAATGTCTTCGCGACAATAAGAGGCTATTTTCGGCAAATCTTTTTCTTGGTAATAAGTCTGATTTACTTTGTCGCCACTGAGTTCACTTTTACTACTTGGAATATCAAAAATACAAGCCAGTAATTCTAACGAAATATAGTGCTTTTTATCACCAAATTTCCACATTTCTAAAGTGTCAAAATGTGGAATTTCCCAAGGTTTTTTACCTGAAATCTGTAATGCTTTAGGAATCTCGATATTGTTTACCAACATCCTTCTACACAAATATGGGTAGTCGAATTCCTTTCCGTTATGCGCACAAAAAGCTAGGTTTGATTTATATTTTTTTTCAATTAAGCTCTTGAATTCACTCAAAACCTCCGCTTCATTATCACTACTGATAGATTTTACTTTTAGGCAAATCTCCTGTTCGTCATTCCAATGAAAAAAGCCTAAGCCAATAGATACAATCTTACCAAATTCAGCATAAATTCCAGCACGGTCAAAGTAAAACGCTTCATCATTCAACTCATTTGGATTCGTCAAATAACTCGCTTTATGCAACCATAACGCTTTCATCCTTTCAGAAAGCAAATTGAAATTACTTTCCCCAGAAACGGTTTCTATGTCGATAAACAAAAGACTTTTAGCAAATTTTTGAAAATCCATAATTGTAGGGTAGCTGTGAGTGATGAGCTTTAAGCTATCAGCTTTGTAATTGATTAATATTTTAAAATTCGCTCTTTAATCCTTTTCATAAATGTTTTTGTTGTAATAAATCCTAAAGTCTTAAGTCTGTTGTCTAGCATCCAAAATCAAAGCCTTCAATCCTAAAGTCCTCTAGTCTTAAAGTCTTGAGTCTTCTGTCTAGCGTCTAAAATCAAATCCCAATCCTAAAGTCCACTAGTCCTAAAGTCTTGAGTCTTCTGTCTAGCATCTAAAGTCTCCCCCAAAAAAATTACTCATGCAAGATTCCCTCTAACTCCAATTGTTTAATCCGAATCAAATTTTCTTCGCGAATAGACTCAGGCACAAAAACAAATTTTTTATCAAACAATTGATTACCAATAAAATAGCTCACCCAGTATTCATTATTCAAATGAAAAACATCAGGTGTGATTATTTCTACTTTAATAATTCCTTTCGCTGGAACATCCTTATAAAAGTGGCGTAATTGTGACGTCTTTATTTCTGTACCATCAGGATTATGACCATACCCACGAGAATTAACAAAAACATTCGCTAGGTCTACCGACAAACGGTTAATTAAATATACATCCCATTCAACTTCATTTAGGTCATTTATCTTTCTAGCAATCGCTACTTTTACACCTTCAACATTAGGAAATTCTATATCTTTTTTCATTAAATCTTATAAAGTTGTGTGCCATCAGCTTTCGGTCTTCAGCTTTCAGCATTGTATGATTAATAGTCTTTTAAGTAAGGGCATTATTTTTTGATAGCCGACATCCGAAAGCTTAAACCCTATCGCTTAAAGCTTCTATTTCAAAAATATCTTGTAAATGCTTAGCCATTCTATCTGAAACCTCTTGAAAGTCTTGAGGCTTTCCTAGTTCTTGTTCAATAGAAGTAACGGCTTTATCTTCAATGCCACAGGGCACGATGTGTTTAAAATAATTCAAATCAGTATTTACATTCAATGCAAAACCGTGCATCGTTACCCAGCGACTAGCTTTCACGCCCATCGCACAGATTTTTCTTGGATTTTTCTGTTCGACATAGTCAATCCAAACGCCCGTTAACCCTTGGATTCTTCCAGCATCAATCCCAAAGTCTGCACAAGTACGAATCACGCTCTCTTCTAAAAAACGCATATACTTATGAATATCTGTAAAGAAGTTTTCCAAATCAAAAATCGGGTATCCTACCAATTGTCCTTTGCCATGATAAGTAATATCTCCTCCCCTATTGATTTTATAATATTTAGCCTCATAGTTTTCAAGACCCGCTTCATCTAATAACAGATGTTCTGGCTTGCCACTTTTTCCCAAAGTATAAACATGAGGATGTTCACAAAAAAGCAAATAGTTTGGCGTCAGCACCTGACTATCAAGCGCTAAATGTTTGTTATTAAGTTTTACACCAACTATTTCTGCATGGAGTTTCTCTTGATAATCCCATGCAGTTTGGTAATCTATTAATCCTAGATTCTGGAAAATTACAGTTTTATTATGAATCACTTTCTTCTAATTTATCATCTATACTAAGATTAATTAACGATTTCTTAAAGATTAAAGTTTCTTTACTAGAAAGAGTAAACCTTAAAACTGATAGCTGATACCTCATAGCTGAAGGCTCACTTCTCAAGGCTTAAAGTTTCCTTTAAAATCCACTTCCTTGCGATGAAAAGGGTCAATTAACTTATCAATCAAATCTGCTAGTTTTGCTCTGGTAATTGGCTGATTTTTATCTGGATAGTCTTTCATGATACTCGCCAAATAATCCGCAGGTACTGGTTGGATTTTTGTCAGTATTTCAAAGGCATCATCCGCCACTAATTTTTCTAACAACACTTGTTCGTTAGCTTGCATATTCAAATTAGGGAAGAAGCTTTTTAAGGAGGCAATAACCGCTCCATTTGTCATCACCGAATCGGGATAAAACCACGTCTGATTAGACCATTTGTAGTTTTTACCTTGTCCTTTCAAAATACCCGTTGCTCCTATTCGCTGAATGGCTTCAAAGTTAGGATGGTCGGGCTTTACATCCAAATAAGGCATTAAATAAGCCTTTGATTTCAATAAATTATCTTGTACTTTTCTAATAGAAACCTCTTTCGGATGGCGTTTTTCTTGTATGGCAATAGCCGCTAAAGTGCCTGCTGCTTGTCCGATACCCATGACAACGGGTTGCAGGCGACTAGCACCACTCACCAAATTGGAAACTGAAATAGATTTTTCGGCTACAATCAAATCATCTACATTGTTGGGAATCAGGCTTCCTAAAGGAATATTAAAAGAAGGCACAGGCACAAAATACAAATCTGGTGCATCCTTGTTCTTTCCATGATGTTGGTCGATAGGATAATCACCCACGGCAATACCTGTCCGATACAATGGCTCAGGTTGGTCAAAAGGTTTTTCTAAATGATTCATATTGGCTGTTGCCAACCCATGTATTCTACGACTTTCACGATGATACGGAATCAGTGGTAATTTATCAGCAGTCGGAAATTCATCCGCCAACCCTAAGGTATTCCATCCTAATTCTTTTTGCATAAAATATACAAAGTTTAGGGTATGGTCTTTCGCTTTCTGAATTGCTTCTTCCCTTTGCACATCATTCATCTCCACCATGTTTACATAAAAATCATTCCCATTAATGGGCCAATTAATCATGTATTTATCATTTTGCAATTGTCCATAGGTTTTCATCTGCTGACAGTCCCACAAACGCTTCATTTGTTTATCAGGACAGAGTTTTTCACAAGCACATATAAACTCATCTTTGTTATATGCTCTGGGCTTACTAATCGTTACATCTTTGTGGTAATCTTTCAGAATAGCTACATAGGTCAAATCTTGCACGATATGATTAGCTTTTTCTGGTGCAATTCTTTCTTGATAGGTAGCTTGGGCATCCATCCCTACATCGTATTTCACCCCTACTTTTGCAGCAACGTCTCCTAATTCTGTAGCATCTATTAAAATTTTAGCAGTGATTAAAATATCATCTGAAAACGTTAATTGCCACTTCTCTGATTTTTTCTGAATGTTTAATAATTTGACGGATGAAATCACAGAAAGATTTTTTTCTTTGGCACACATCTCTCTCAAAATTTTCTCGGCGACCGAAGGCTCAAACATGACCTGACTTACCCACCCAGAAGCTAATGCCTGTTTACTGCCATAGTGCCTTTCAAGCTTTGCTCTGAATTCGTTCCAAAGACCAGAGGGCAAATGATGGTTTCCATCAATAGCACTTACTCCTGATGAGGTAAGCATTCCACCAATCCATACGCTTTCTTCTACAATAATCGTCTTCACACCCATCCTCGCTGCTTGAATCCCTGCCATTACGCCACTTGTTCCTCCGCCTACTATCAACACATCAGTATTGTATTTGCTTTTGCCCGCATGGGCATTGAACCAGAAACAACAAAGAGCAAAGAGGATAGAAAGAGTTTTCATGGTTTCTTGGGTTTTATTTCAGACTGGAGGACTTGAAGATGCAAGATATAATTTGTATCACGAGTTTTCAACTCGTGCATGATTGTTTTAACGAGTTGAAAACTCATGGTACAAAAAAATCCCTTCTCCTAAGGAAAAGGGATTTTGCCTATCTGATTTATACTTATTTTATTACAAATCTACTGCAACACCATACGCTGCTTCAGCTGCACCTTTTACAGCTTCAGAAATAGTTGGGTGCGGGTGAATAGCAGTCATGATTTCGTGAGCAGTCGTTTCTAATTTACGCGCTACCACTACTTCAGCGATTAATTCAGTAACGTTATAGCCAATCATGTGAGCACCCAATAATTCACCGTATTTTGCATCAAAAATTATTTTCACAAAACCGTCTCTTGCACCTGCCGCTGTTGCTTTTCCAGATGCCACGAATGGGAATTTACCTACTTTGATGTCATAACCAGCTTCTTTTGCTTTCTTTTCAGTCAAACCTACAGAAGCAATTTCAGGCGTACAATATGTACAGCCTGGAATGTTTGAATAATCTAAAGGCTCTACTTTATGACCTGCAATTTTTTCAACACAAATGATCCCCTCTGCTGAAGCTACGTGTGCTAAAGCTGGGCCAGGCGTAACATCACCAATAGCAAAATAACCTGGGATGTTAGTTTCGTACCATTGGTTTACTAAAATTTTACCTTTATCAGTAATAATACCAACTTCTTCTAAACCAATGTTTTCAAGGTTAGCAATTACACCTGCTGCTGACAATACGATATCACAATCAATTGAAATATTGCCATTTGGTGTTTTTACAGAAACCTTACATCCTTCACCAGTAGTATCTACTGTTTCTACAGAAGAATTTGTATAAATATCAATACCTAATTTTTTATATTGTTTTGCTAATTCTTTCGAAACGTCTTCGTCTTCAACAGGAACAACGTTTGGTAAAAATTCAACAATCGTTACTTTCGTTCCCATTGCTGCATATACATAAGCAAATTCAACACCGATGGCTCCAGAACCAATGACAACCATTGTTTTTGGTTGTTTTTCTAATGACATCGCCTTGCGGTATTCAATTACTTTTACGCCATCAATTGGAATATTTGGTAAAGCTCTTGCTCTTCCGCCCGTAGCAATCATGATGTTTTTAGCATCATACACTGTTACTTTTCCATCTGCAGCAGTTACTTCAACTTTTTTGTTTTTTAAGGCTTTTCCAGTACCCATAATCACATCAATCTTGTTCTTTTTCATTAAGAATTGAACACCTTTTGACATGGAATCGGCAACACCACGAGAACGCTTAATGACTGCTCCAAAATCAGCGTGAGATTCAGAAACCGTGATTCCGTAATCAGCAGCGTGTTTGATGTATTCAAATACTTGTGCAGATTTTAGTAATGCCTTCGTAGGAATACAACCCCAGTTCAGACAGATACCACCTAAAGACTCACGCTCCACTATCGCACACTTCAAACCCAATTGCGAAGCACGGATTGCCGCTACATATCCACCAGGACCTGAGCCAATCACGATTAAATCATAAACTTGTGCCATTTAATTTTTATTTTTTTAAGGGTAATTTCAAATTTTATGCTACAAAGATAAGGATAAGCGTGGAATTGAAAGGGGCTTATTAATAAGTTTTTCCCCTAACTATCATACCTTAATACATATACCTTTAAGTTTTGTTGACAAAAAAATACGCTATCCTAAGATTTTTGCTGTACATTAGTCTAACGAAAAACACTATTTTTTGATTCCCTATTTAGAGCAATGGAAAATATTTCAAAAAAAACTTTTGAAGAAACAAGTTATTTATCTCATGAATCTTGGTTTGCCAAACAGTATCCCGATCAAGAAAAGCGTTTGAATACGATTCGTAAATGGCAAAAAAGTATAGAAAACAATACCATTGATTATTGGCTCCACGAAAGATTATTTGAATTAGCCAACCCTTTAATTAATGCAGGCGAAAGCTGGCTTACCGTTGGTGATGGCTACGGTTTTGATGCTAATTATTTTAAGCGTAAAGGCTGTATTGTAATGGCAACGGATATTGGTGGCGCTTTTTTGCCTTTAGTAAAAGACCTCCACCTGATTGATAATTTTTCGGTTGAAAATGTTGAAAAATTAACTTTTGAAGACAATTCATTTGATTATGTCTTTTGCAAAGAAGCTTATCACCACTTTCCAAGGGCTTATTTGGGTGTTTACGAAATGATTAGAGTAGCCAAAAAAGCCATCATTCTAACGGAGCCTCAAGACCCCTTAACAAAAATGCCTTTGATGCTGGCGGTTAAAAATATCCTCGACCGCTTTGACCCTACCATTTTACAGAAGTATTGGAAAAACCGTTATTCCTTTGAAGAAGTAGGCAATTATGTTTTCAAATTGTCGGATAGAGAAATGGAAAAAATAGCAATGGGCATGAATTTACCAGCCATTGCTTTTAAGGGTATCAATAATTCATATTGGAAAGCTGGACTCGATACAGAAATTGCCAATAATAACTCAAATGCTTTTCGTAAAATTCAATCTAAACTTCGTCGAGATAATTTTTTGTGCAAACTAGGAGTTTTGCCTTATCAAGTATTAAGTGCCGTTATTTTCAAAACATTACCTACACAGGACACAATTGCTAAACTAAAAAATGAAGGGTATTTATATTATGAATTCCCGAAGAATCCTTATTTATAGATACATTATTGTACAGTGAAAAGCCTTTTCGGCAAAGCCTTCTAAGTCAAAAATTTAGAGGGCTTTGTTTTTCTAGCTATCTTTGTAAATAGAAGACTTTACCTATTTTAGGTAATTAGCCTTAACATTAACAAAACAAATTTATTTTAACGCATGACAAAAGACAGGTTCAATGACCTGAAAGCCAAAGTAGAGGCTTTGAGGGGGTATCTTTGACTACGATAATAAGAAATTCCAAATTGAGGAGTTAGAAGTAATTACGCTTGATCCCAATTTTTGGTCGGATTCTAAAAAAGCAGAATCGACGATGCAAAAAATTCGGGGTTTGAAGTTCTGGACATTGGGTTTCGACCAGTTAAATACTTATGTAGGCGACCTTGATACTATCTGGGAATTCTACGAAATGGGTGAGGCTACCGAAGCGGAAGTAGATGCCGAAGGGGAAAAACTAGAAGCAAAATTGGCTGAGCTAGAATTCCGCAAAATGATGTCGGAAGAAGGTGATAGCATGTCGGCAGTACTAGAAATCAACGCAGGTGCAGGAGGCACAGAGTCGCAGGATTGGGCAAGTATGCTGATGCGTATGTATATTATGTGGGCAGAAAAAAATGGCTTTAAAGTAAAAGAAGCTGACCATAATGATGGTGATGTAGCGGGTATAAAATCTGTGACGCTAGAGATTGATGGGGAGTTTGCCTATGGAAATTTAAAATCAGAAAACGGCGTACACCGTTTGGTGAGAATTTCTCCTTTCGATTCCAACGCCCGACGTCATACATCATTTGCATCTGTTTATGTATATCCTTTAGCGGATGATTCTATCGAGATTGAAGTAAACCCAGCAGATATTGATTGGGATACTTTCCGTTCGGGTGGTGCTGGTGGACAAAATGTAAACAAGGTGGAAACAGCCGTTCGTTTAACACACAGACCTTCGGGTATTATTATTGCTTGCCAACAAGAACGCTCGCAGTTGATGAATAAGGAAGTTGCTTTGAGGCTCTTGAAATCTAAACTTTATCAAATAGAAATTGATAAACGTAATGCTGCCCGTGCGGAGGTAGAAGCAGGTAAAAAGAAAATTGAGTGGGGTTCACAAATCAGAAGTTATGTATTGGACGACCGTCGTGTAAAAGACCATAGAACGAATTATCAAACATCTAATACCGACGCTGTGCTGAATGGCGAAATCAATGAGTTTATTAAGGCTTATCTGATGGAAGCTTAATCAGACTAAAGGTTGTTGGACTTTAAGACTTTAGATGATTTGAAGCTAAGAAGATTAAACGATTAGTAGCGGTAGCCCTTGCGGTTACCGTTTTTTTGTTTTCAGACAAAATAGCGTAACCGCAAGAGATTTCCTAAAGTAGCAATACTATCCTAACTCATTTTCTTTCATTCCGACTAACATTTCTGTTAAACCTCTGAGCTTTGAATGACTTGCAGGAATACATAATTTAAAAACAATTAGTTTTTTGTAGAGAATTTCTCTGTATAAATCTGTATCATTTTCATACTCCCTCAGCGATGTTATATAAGTAAGACTAACTAACTCTTTGAATAAATCTATTCCTAAGTCCAATTCTTGCGCTGTTTCTACGCCATTAGGATATGATTCAATAAACACGTCTGCCGCAGCAAGCATTATTTTGTAATGATGGATATCATTAAGCTTTTTATAATTCTCTATGCTTTTTCTTATTTCAGAAACCATTATTAATTGTCTATTTGAGGTAAACATTTTGGATTTATTTGCTCTTTCGGAGTACTAGATTTTAACCAAAGGTCACTTTTAGTATTATTGATGATTAAAGACTGTATTTTACCTCCAGGGGTATTATAAACTGTATTGGGAGTAGCATTAGCAAATTGTTTAGTTGGAGCTATGAAAGATTGAAAAATGACATTGTCGTCAACAAGGGATTTAATCGTAAACACATCGTATTCTGCACTAACACTACTTAAAGGTAATCCTAATTTTTGTTCTAATTGCGATGGATTTGCCTTTATCCAATTGTATTCTGATTCCGATAGATAATACGGAGACGGAGAATTTATGTTACCTCCCTTATAAACAATTTTATAGAGAATTTCATTTTTGGCTACTGTTACTTTTACAGGGTCAGAATTTTCAGCACCTGAATTTATTACACCCGGTAAATAGTTGTTAGCATCAGCAAGGGTATTATACATTGCTTTCATTTCACCATCCAATATAGGGTTAGTTTGTTTAAAATCATTATAATTACGTCCAATTGTTTGAAATGTTGTATTACTCCAATTCTTTGCTGGAAAACATTTATCAATCCAACTATTCCAAAAATCTGTTCGCTGTGCAACCCAATTGACAGTATCAGAACTTTCTTTGGCTCCCAGATAATTATTCTGTTTAGAGTACTTATCATTTCGTGCTTCTACACGAGCAATATCTTTATAATTTCTTTTCGCCTTCTTTGAAGACTTTTTTGAATCATCATCATCAATTGTAGCATCAATAACAGATTTTGTAGTAGTAGCATGATTAATAATTGCTTCAGCTATTTCCAAAAAGTTAGTATTCCCAATCGTTTTTCCTGATTTTTCGAAAAGAGCTACATCTGCTTTACTAGGCATTGCTAATGCCAAAATGGTTGAGCAGAAAAAGAGAATTTTGGTAAGAGTCATTTTCATATTCTTAGTGTTTACGGTTTAAAAAATTGATTTATAGATTAGGCTGTGTGATACTAGCCTTAATTTTCAGTATAGATTTTTCTAGTGATTTGAGGCTCCCCAGCAAATAGAGGACACATCCTTCATATTATTTTAAATACTTCATTCAAATTTCACTCAATATTCAATTTTCTTTATAAAAACCCAAAATTCATCAATAAAACATTTTCTTTTTTTATTATACGGTATATTGCAAACAAAAAACCTCCTCTTCGTAGTTGTTTTACACAAACTACAAAGAGGAGATTAACGTCTTTAAACCTTACATCACATATTTTACTACTCCGTTTTTATCTATCCACTTCACCCATTACTAAATCCATTGAGCCAATGATAGCTACTAAGTCTGCAAGCATTGCTCCACGGCTGATTTCTGGAATGATAGATAAGTTATGCAACGAACAAGCCCTTGCTTTCAAGCGAACAGGAATATCCGAACGTCCGTCAGTACGAAAAAAGAAGCCTAATTCACCCTTTGGATTTTCGGCACGAGTATATAAATCCATCGCTTGCGGACGAATCTTTTTAGGTACTAAGGCTTGTGGATTAAACTCAATAGTGCGTTTATGGTCATTAGTAAGTTGAATCAAACATTGCTCAATAATCTTGATAGACTCATCACATTCCAATACCCTTACATAGTTCCTATCCCAGCAGTCGCCCACAGTTCCCATTTCTCCTTTGCCTACAGGAATATCAAAATCAAGTTCTGGATATACCGAATAGCCATCTACTTTACGTAAATCTACTTTCAGCCCCGACCCTCTTAATACAGGCCCTGTACATCCATAATTGATGGCCAAAGCCATTGGTAATACGCCTACATTGGCTGTTCGTTGGATAAAGATTTTGTTTTCAATAATCAACTCCCGTAGCTCAACCATTTTAGGTTTCAGGTAATTGACAAACTCTAAACAACGTTCTTCAAAGCCTACTGGTAAATCATAAAACAACCCTCCTACCCAAATATAATTGTAGAGCATCCTTGCCCCTGTTATCCATTCTAACAATCGTTGAATATGCTCGCGGTCGCGCATTACCCATAAAAAAGCCGTGTATGCTCCGATATCTAATCCATAAGTACCCACAGCCACAAAGTGTGAGGCTAGTCGATTGAGTTCGGCTACCAATACACGAATATATTCGATGCGTTTAGGGAGTTTACCTTCTAACTCCAAGAGTTTCTCTACGCCCATTACATAGGCGTGTTCTGAATTCATGGCGGCCAGATAGTCCATTCTATCCACATAAGGAATGATTTGATTGAATGGCAACGACTCTGCGTGTTTTTCAAAACAACGATGCAAATACCCTAAATGTGGCACAACATCTACGACAAGCTCACCATCAGAAACCACTTCCATCCTCAAAACCCCGTGTGTAGATGGGTGCTGAGGACCAAGCGATAAAATCATCTCTTCCGACTTCAAATCCTTTAATTGGTGTTTGTTTGAATCAGAAAGGCGAAAATTTTCGGGCTTGTATTGATACTGTACCATATTAAGTGTTGTGTTGTGAGTTTAGAGTGAGGAGTTTTGAATTGTGAGTTGTGAATGAGGAGTAATATTTAAATTTCACTCATCACTCCAGACTCAAAACTCATCACTCAAAAAGTTATGGCTTAAATTTTTCGTATATTTCTTTGCCAGTGGCTACGTCTTTACCCCAAAGTTCGATATAAACCACAGAAGGCATCATGCCACTTTCATCTACTTTAACAAATACTTTTTTAAGAATTTGCATTTTACCATTAATCGGGAATAATGCTACAGGCTCTCCTTCTGGGGTAAGTTTCACAACAAACCTTCTTTTACGATAAGCCAAAAAGTGCCCGTCATAGCTTTCTTTTTCTGTAGCTACTTCTTTGGTATGTAATCCATAAGCAAGCGTACGCTGAATAGATGTCAGCTCTTGCTTATGTCCGCCTTCGGCATATTTTATCCAATAAGTATGAACTGGATTTTTAGGATTCAATTTTTTATCCGCCATCAAGTTGGCATCATATACTACCGTGTTGGCATTAGAACTTCGTTGAATATAAAACAAACGAATATCTGAATCTGGAGGAGTCGGGAATACATCGTTTGAAGCAACCGTCTTATTTTTTTGTGCTAAACTATTGAATACAAATAGAATAGAAATGAGGATAATTGTTTTTGAAAATCGCATTGTTAATGTTATTGTTTTCCCCAATTTTCATGTTGAAAAAACCAGAGAACAAGCAGTTAAGATATCTTATTGATTGCTTCAAGCCAATTTAATATTCTTAAAAAGAACATTTGTAAATTGGGAAGCTCAAAGGTAACAAAGCTTCTCAAGATTTTTGTTCCATAAAAAGTAATTTGCTTAATTTTCTACGAAAGAATTTCAATTTTGTTGTTTGAAAAATGTATAAATGAGTAAACGGTAATTTATTAGTCATGAGATTAAGAAAAGATTTAAACGACAAAGGAAATTTGTATTTTTAGGAGATTAGGCTTCTAATACGATTCTCATTCAATAATTCATCTAAATTTGTATTATTCCCAACATAAATAATACAGTAAAGAATAAAGCATGAACATTCTCATTATTGAAGACGATGAAAGAATAGCCTCTTTGGTAAAACGAGGATTGGAAGAAAACGATTATACCGTAACGATTGCGTATGATGGTATGATGGGTAAGAAACTGGCTTTACAAAACGACTATGATTTAATCATTACTGATATTATTCTCCCCAAACTTAATGGCCTTGAGCTTTGTAAAGATATTCGTGCTGCCAAACCCAACACATTAATTATTATGCTGACGGCTTTGGGAACGACTGATGATAAAGTAGAGGGCTTTGATGCTGGAGCAGACGATTATCTGGTAAAACCTTTTGACTTCCGAGAACTTCATGTCCGTATCAGGGCTTTGACCAAACGCCAAAGTAGTAAAACGGGTCATCAAGGTTTTATCTTAAAGTATACTAATTTGGAACTGAATAATCAGACCAAAACCGTGAATCGTTCAGGAATAGACATTGCCCTTACGCCCAAAGAGTTTAAACTGCTGGAATATATGATGCGAAATGCGGAGAGGATTTTGAGCAGAACCGAAATTGCCGAAAAAGTTTGGGATACACATTTTGATACAGGTACTAATTTTATCGATGTATATATTAACTATTTACGCAAAAAGATTGACAAAGACTTTGAACCCAAGCTTATTCATACAAAATCTGGAATGGGCTTTATCTTTAAGGAAGAATGAAAATCAGAGAGAGGCTTAGTTTACTTTTTACGTTGCTCACAGCGGCAATAATATTGGTTTTTGCGGCTTTAGTATATTATGCTGCTTATCAAAACCGAGAAACTGAGTTTTATAATCGCCTCAAAAAAGAAGGCATTACAAAGGCTAATCTTTTCTTTACTGCTAAAGTAGACACAGCAACATTACAAAAAATCTATAAAAACAACCGCGAAACCATTAATGAAGTAGAAGTAGCGATTTATGATACTACTTTCCAACTACGATACCATGATGCGTTGGATATTGACTTTGTCAAAGAAACAGAACAAATGATAGATGAAATTCGTAAGAAAAAAGAAGTACGTTTTTATCAAAAGGAATGGCAGGTAATCGGGTTACTTTTTCATGTAGACCAAAAGGATTACATTATTATGGCAGCAGCTTACGACCAGTTTGGTTATAAAAAGTTGCAGAATCTTCGAAATACCATCCTCATTATCTTTATCTGTTCTATCATCTTCATTTATGCCACAGGGCGTTTTTTTTCTAAAAAAGCGTTGTCGCCCGTTACCGAAATTGTCTATAAAGTAAAAAGCATTACAGCCTCCAATCTAGATTTACGGCTGAACAATAGTATAGGCAAAGATGAACTGGCTGAGCTCTCTAGCACTTTTAATGAAATGCTCGACCGTCTGGAAAAATCATTTGATGCTCAGAAACAATTTGTTTCTAATATTTCGCACGAACTCCGAACGCCTCTGGCCTCGATGATTACTGAATTAGAGCTTTCGACTCACAAAGAAAGAAGCATTACTGATTATCAGATTGTTATAGAGAATGTCTTGACGGATGCTCAGAAATTAGCGAGACTTTCAACCAGTTTATTAGATTTTGCCAAAGCGAGTTATGACCCTTCGGAGATTTCATTTAAAGAAATTCGCTTAGACGAAATTTTATTGGATGCACGCCAACAAGTACAGCGAAAAAATCCTAGCTACCTGATTGACATTTTGTATGAAAATGAAGTAGAAAATGACGACGAGATTTCTATCAATGGCAACGAATACTTATTGAAAGTAGCTTTTGCAAACCTTTTTGAAAATGCTTGTAAGTTTTCAGCAAATAAAAAAAGTATCGTGTCTATTTCGGTGCAAAATGAAAAAGTGGTGCTACACTTTTCAGACGAAGGTATCGGTATTGATGAAAAAGAACTTTCTCAAATTTTTACGCCTTTCTATAGAGGAAGTAATAAGAAATATAGCGAAGGGCATGGCATCGGACTATCGCTTACTCAAAAGATTGTAAAGCTACATGATGGTGAGATTGCTGTTAGCTCTGAAGTAGGCAAAGGCACAAAATTCACACTTGAATTTCCGCATCTTTAATATATCCTTAGGGGCGTATTGCATACACCCTTTTCTTGAAAATGTGAAATACTTGGATAACTACAAATACCATTAGTCCCTACCTTAATTTTCTAATGATTTTCTAATAATTTTCTAAAAGACCTCTAACTAACATTGTCCATTAAATAACCCAATTTTACCGCACAATCAAAGATTAATAAGATGATGCGGCTTCGAGAAATTCCCATAATTATTTGTCTTCTTGTACTAGTAGGCTTTTCATCCATAGCACAAGAAATTTATACTTTACAAAAAGCCTTGCAAACAGCAAAAGCAAACAATCCTGTTCTGAACACTCAACAGCTCAATGTTGGTATTGCAGAATCAGACATTATTACGTCAAAGCTTCGTCCTAATCCAAACTTGAACAATCAGACGCTGGTTTTAACTCGCCCGTCTTTGTATCCTGCCAATACAGATTTGGTAAGTCCACAAAACCGACAAGTGTGGTGGCAATTGACTAAAGTAATTCAGTTACCTGCCCAACGACAAGCCAAAATAGACTTTGCTGAGAAAAAAACTATTCTTTCTCAGAAAGCTTTTGCAGAAACTGAACGCAATGTTTTGCAAGATGTAGCGATGAAATGGCTAGATGTTTGGGTTGCCCGCAAACAATTAGAAATTCTGAGAATTGCTAAAAACAATACTGATAGTTTGGTAAGCATCAATAAAATCAGGCTTGGGAAAGAAGTGATTACATCAACTGATCTTGCTAGAACCGAATTGCTGGCTAATCAATATGCCTTGCAACTCAAATCAAACGAGCAAGTGTATCAAAATGAATTATCCAATTTAAAATTTTTATTAGGTACTCAGGGTGATATTGATATTGATGTAAATGATAATTTCCTATTTACTTTCTCGCCTCGTTTAGATTCGCTCTTACAACAAGCCCTTGGCAATAGAAGTGACATTCAGGCGTATCAGGCAAGCATTCAGGTGGCTGAAAGCAATATTAAGTTACAAAAATCACTGGCAACTCCCCAACCAACATTGGGGGCTATTTATAACCCACAAAATACTGCCCCTTACGTTGGTTTTTATGGCTCTATAGATATTCCTTTTTTTGCTAGGAATCAGGGCGAAATCAAAAAGTCGTATTTACAAAAACAACAAGCTGAAAAAGGTTTGCAGGCAACACAAAGCCAGATTCAAACTGAGCTTTCTACAGCTTATAATGCTTATCAAGTACAAAAACAGAATATTGAGCAGTTTAAAGATTTGCTAACAAAGTCTGAGAATATTCTGAGTAGCGTAAAATATTCTTATTTACACGGAGGAACAACCATTGTAGATTATCTGGAAGCCCAACGCAGTTGGTTAGATACTCAGCAACAATATTACGATACATTACAACAATATCGCCAAAGCTATATTCAATTGCTGTATGCTTCTGGTTTAATTAATCAAATGGCTCAATAAAACGATGAAAAATACCTTAAAAATAACACTGTTTTCTGTTTGGTTCCTTGCTGCTTGCGGAGGAAAAGAAAATCAAGGCGTTAAGAAAGTGGATGTATTGCCAAAAGTGCAGGAGAATGGCAGCAAAATTGTTTTCCCAACTACGCCAAGCATGCGTTTTTTTGCTACGGAAACCTTAGGGAGTTCTTCGCTAAATGATGAAGTGACAGCACCTGCTAAAGTCTCGGCGACGGTTGTTTCTTCACAAGAGGGAGCTTCGCAGAATATTATCTTATTTGAAAATTCTGATTTAGCAACCAACTATACGTCGTTGTTACAACATTTACAAAATATCAGACAAAAAGCTACCATTATTCAGCAAAAGAAAACCGTTATCGCACGCAAGAATGTGGAAGTAAAAAGGTTTGAAGATTTGTTAAAAAACGGTGCAGGTACGGGAAAAGATGTAGCCAATGCTCAGGTAGATTTATTAAGTGCAGAAACAGAATTAGCAATAGTTCAAAATGATTTGGCCAACGAAAAAACAGCCATTATTGAACATGAAACCAAGCTAAAAACAGGGGGATTTAATCCAGAGGCTTTGAGAAATGCGCCAACAGGTAAAGCATTTATCATTTGTGATATTCCTGAAAACCAAATAAGTAAAATTAAAGAAGGTGGAAATTGCACGTTACAATTCACGGCTTTTCCTAACGAAAAATTTACAGGTAAAATAGAAGAAGTAGCTGATGTAATTGACGAATCGACAAGAATGGTGAAACTAAGAGTTAGCTTAAACAATCCTAACCAGAAGTTGAAAGCAGGAATGTTTGCTACTGTTTCATTTGGCGTAAGCGAAGGGGCTCATATTAATGTTAATAAAAATGCGTTGGTAACAGTTCAAGGGAAAACCTATGTTTTCGTCAAAAATGACGCTAATACTTTTGACAGAAGAGAAGTAAGCGTTGGGAATCAAATAGGTGATAGAGTTATCATTTTTAGTGGACTGACCAATGGTGAAAGCATCGCTATCAAAGGGGTTATGCAGTTGAAAGGTTTGAGTTTTGGATATTGAGTTTTTCGAGACTTTAAGACGTAAGACACAAGACTGGATGATTTTATGACTTGAAGACGAAAACCAATTACTAGTCACCAATTACTAATTACTCAAATGAAAGATGTAAGAGCAAAAATTTTAAAAGGCGATTTCAGCACTTTGTTGGGCTTGGATAGCGACAAAAATTTTGTGCATCCCAACGATGTCGCAATCCTTATTGGCTCTTTACCCCTAGAGGTTGCCACACAGTCTTTGATTTCTCTGCCCAAAGCCTCGCAAGCTAAAGTATTTGCCTACCTTAATTTCGACTGGCAGTTACAAATCATCAAAGGGATTTCTAAAGAAAAAGCCTCTGTCATTCTTAATAATTTACCTTCGGATGACCGCTTTGAGTTTTTCTCAAAATTGGTGGGAATAGAACAATCTCATTTCCTTGAATACCTATCAGAGAAAAATCGGGCTGAAACACATGATTTTTTTGGATATCCTACCAACAGTATTGCTCGCTTAATCAACACAGAATTTTCTACGATTGCAAGGCACATGACTGTTGGTGAAGCCATTGACCACCTCAGAGAACATCCGAATGATACAGAAGCGGCCAATGTGATATATGTGATAGATGAAGAAGGCAAGCTAGTAGATGATATTCCTATTCGCAAATTGGTGCTAAATGAATCCTACAAATCTATTGAAAGTATTTTGGATGGTTTTTGTGTAAGCCTGAATATTGAAGACACGAAAGAAATAGCCATTGATAAGTTTAAAGAATATGACCGCGATGTATTGCCAGTAGTGGGTGATAAAAATGTTTTGATTGGTGTATTAACAGCCGATGATGTACTGGATTTTGCTGAACAAAGAGACACCGAAGATATTCAAAAATTCGGGGGGTTAGAATCATTAGATTTTCCATATGTAAAAACGCCAATACTGACGCTTATCAAAAAAAGGGCTGGTTGGTTGATTGTACTTTTCCTAAGCGAAATGCTAACGGCTTCGGCAATGGGTTATTTCGACGATGAGATTTCAAAAGCAGTGGTGCTTGCCCTTTTTATCCCTTTGATTATTTCAAGCGGTGGTAACAGTGGTTCTCAAGCCGCAACGCTCATTATTCGGGCAATGGCCTTAAAAGAGATTTCTTTCAGTGACTGGTGGTTTGTGATGAAAAGAGAATTTTCATCGGGTATTGTCCTAGGAATTATACTTGGTGCTATTGGCTTTATCAGAATTGTCATTTGGCAACACCTTCACTGGTTTAATTATTCAGAACATTATTTATTAGTAGCCACCACGATATTTTTCTCGCTAATTGGCATTGTAATGTGGGGGACATTAAGTGGTTCAATGATACCGATTGCTTTGAAGAAATTAGGCTTTGACCCTGCCACCTCCTCTGCCCCTTTTGTGGCTACTTTGGTAGATGTAACAGGACTTATCATTTATTTCAGCATTGCAGCTTTCCTATTAAAAGGAACGTTGCTTTAATTAAAAACACTATGCTACAAGCTCAGATTTATATTGATGAGGACGAACTCTTTGGAACAAAATCACTGCATGAGTTCATCATCCAATTCTTGATTGCCCAAAAAATACAAGGTTTAACCGTTTTTAAAGGCATTTCAGGCTTTGGCTCCAACAAGCACTTCAATCGTCCAAACGATTTATTTAGTTTCGACGAAACCCCCATCATGATTACTTTCATCGATGAAACAGAAAAAGTAAGAGCGGTTTTAACGGCTCTTAGAGTAGAAGTAAAAAGCGGATTTATTATTACCAACCCAGTTGAACAGTGGAAATAGATGATTAAGAACTTGTTAGTATTCAGCCTTCGCAATCGCTGGATTGTTATTGCGATAAGTACAGTATTGATGGCTGTTGGCTATTGGTGCTTTACACAATTAAAAATAGAAGCCTATCCAGATATTGCCGATACGTGTGTGATTGTAGTAGCACAATACGACGGTAGAGCTGCCGAAGAAGTAGAGCAACAAGTAACTGTACCGATAGAACGAGCCTTACAGAATACACCCAATGTATTAGACCGTAGGAGTCGTACTATCTTTGGGTTATCTGTTGTGCAATTGACTTTCAAAGATGGTACAGATGATTATTTCGCTCGTCAGCAAGTAATAGAGCGATTAAGTAGCGCTGCTTTGCCTGCTGGTGTGAGTCCAGAGCTAGCACCGATGAGTACTGCTGTGGGCGAAATTTACCGTTATGTAGTAGAAGCTCCAGCCAATTTTAGCCAGACACAATTAAGAGATTTACAAGACTGGGTAATAAAACCTGCATTATTGCAAGTACCAGGTATTGCAGATGTAGTAACATTTGGCGGTCCGCTGAAACAATACCATATTATTACGTCGCCTGAAAAGTTAAGAAAATATAACCTGACTTTACAAAATGTTACAGATGCGGTAAATGTAAATAACCAAAACACAGGAGGAAACATCTTGGCCCGTGGCGGACAAGGTTTTGCCGTAAGAGGGTTAGGAGCTATTAAAAATGAACAGGATATTCAAAATATCGTGTTGAAATCGGATAATGGGATGCCTGTATTTATTCGAGATGTGGCCACTGTGGAGATTACTCCGCCACCTGCCAGTGGTGTTTTAGGTTATACCGTTACCAAAGATAAACTTGACGTAAATAGTGGCGTAGAAGGCATTATTTTGTTAAGACGCTACGAAAACCCAAGCGAAGTACTGAAACTATTGAAAGAAAAAATGGCGGATTTGCAAGCAAGCGAATTGCCAGAAGGTGTGCATTTACGCCCACTTTATGACCGAAGTTTCTTGATTGACCATTCATTAGAGACCGTAGCACATACTCTTTTTGAGGGAATCTCTATCGTCGTAATTCTATTGATATTTTTCTTAGGAAGTATCCGTAGTGCTTTTGTAGTGGCATTGACCATTCCTTTCTCTTTATTGTTTGCGTTTATATTAATGCGTTTGACGGGTATTCCTGCTAATTTACTTTCATTGGGGGCTATCGACTTTGGTATTATTGTAGATGGTGCCTGTTTGATGGCAGAACATTTAATCAGGAAATACCGAACAGCCACGGTAGAAGAAAAGAAACAGGGAATCATCAGAATTACCTTGCTTTCAGCCCAAGAGGTAGGTCGTGAAATTTTCTTTTCAGTTACCATCATCATTTTGGCTTATATGCCTATTTTATTGATGACACGGGTAGAAGGCAAGTTATTTTCACCGATGGCCTTAACCTTGGCGTTTGCAGTAATAGGTTCGATGTTGGCAGCGCTTACGTTTATTCCAGTGTTAATTTCTTTCAGCTATAAAAAAGCGTTGGCAGATTTTGAAAAACCAATGAAAGAACACAAGAATTATGTATTGGATTTTCTGTCTAAACACTATGGTAATGTATTAGTAAAATTGCTGAAACATTATAAAAGAACAGTAATTATAGGTTTTACCATTGTGGCAACTTTTATCTTATGTGGATTGAAACTGGGCACAGAATTCTTACCAAGTTTGGATGAAGGTTCTATCTTCTTAAGAGGGAATTTTCCTTCAGGTATTACCATACAGGAGAACGCAAGCTATGCTCCAAAAATCAGGAGTATCATTGCTAAGTATCCACAAATTGCTTTTGTAATTACGCAAACAGGTAGAAACGACGACGGAACAGACCCATTTCCTGCTAACAGAAATGAGATTTTAGTCGGATTGAAGGATTATAGCCTCTGGAGTAAGACCATTTCTAAAAAAGAATTGGTTGATAAAATAAAAAATGATCTTCAACAACAATTACCTTCTGTATCTTTTTCTTCTGGTCAACCTATCATTGATCAGGTGATGGAAATCGTAACAGGTAGTGCCGCAGACCTCGCTATTTCCGTTGTAGGGGATGATTTGAAGATGATGCGACAAAAAGCAGACAGTATTGCGGTCATTGTAAAGCAAACCACTGGGGCTGATAATGTTAACATAGAGCAAGAAGGGCCGCAAGATCAACTAGCAATTAATATAAATCGTGAGTCCGCCGCACGTTTTGGCATAAATGTTGCTGATATACAAAATATGATTGAAGCGGCGATTGGAGGGAAAGCAATCTCAACTTTATATGATGGTACCAAACGTTATGATATTGTTGTTCGCTTTTTACCACAGTTCCGAAATTCAATCGATGCTATCAAAGATATTTTAGTACCCTCGGCAAATGGTTCGTTAATTCCCATGAGTCAATTAGCAGATATTCACTTTGTAGAAGGGCAAACGAATATTTATCGTTACGGAAGCAAGAGGATGGTAACTGTTCGTACAAATATCAAAGGCAGAGACCAAGGTAGTTTTGTGAAAGAGTTACAAGATAAGATTGATGCCAAAGTACACGTACCAAAGGGTTACCAAATAATTTATGGTGGTCAGTACGAAAACCTCGAACGCGCAGGCAAGCAATTAGCTTTCACGATTCCGTTAACAATACTATTGGTTTTTCTTTTCTTGTTTATGTTATTCAAGAATTTGCCTAATACCTTAGTAACAATGAGTTGTATTTTGTTCGCACTGGGTGGTGGTATCGTCGCCTTATTAATAAGAGGATACTATTTTAACGTTTCGGCAGGAGTTGGTTTCGTAAGTATTTTTGGTATTTCAGTAATGGCAGGGGTTTTATTAGTATCAGCCATTAATCGAGCGAAAGGGTATAATGATGCCGAGTTACAACAAAATGTATTGGTATCATCAAAAGAACAATTAAGGGCCTTATTATCCATTTTAGTAGTTGCTATTATTGGTCTTGTACCGGCCGCTATTTCATCAGGAATTGGTTCAGATGTCCAACGCCCTTTGGCAACGGTTATTATCGGTGGTTTGAGCAGTACTTTAATTTTTGCACCACTGATTTTACCATCACTTTATTTGTGGTCAGAAAAAAATAGAAAAATAAAAGTTATTGAAGAAACTGAATAATGATTATTTGAAGATATTAAAATGCCCTAATCTGCTTTGTTAATTCATACGGGAGCGTTTACAAAAAACGCTCTCATTTTAAAAAAAATGCGTAACCTGCTTTTAACAAGAGTACCTAACCATTTATACACATTGTATAACCACTTTTTAAAAATCACCTAACTGCTTAAAAAAAACAATGGGTTGCCCCTTTTAAAGAGTACCTAACCATTTTTATAAAATAATACCTAACCACTTTTAATAAGAGTACCTAACCATTTATCACACAATGCCTAACCATTTTTATAAAATTGCCTAACTGCTTTTAAAAAACAATACCTAATCATTTTTCAAAGAATACCTAACCCACCATTTATAAGTAGTACCGTTTAGGCGTATTATTGTATGAAAGTATAATAGACGCCTAAACAAAAAAACTCATAATCGATTGATTATGAGTTTTTTATTGTGGGCCCACTTGGAATCGAACCAAGCACCTACTGATTATGAGTCAGTTGCTCTAACCGAATGAGCTATAGGCCCTACAAAGCTTTTAATTTCTTTGTGGTGCAAAATTAGAGGTTTAAAAGCATTTTTACAAAATATCTTTTTAAAAAAACATTTAAACCTTTTCAAGTACTACTCATCTAAGGGTTGTTTTTAAATATTAACTATCTCAGCAATGAAAAGGAAATTAATCTTTGCAGCGTGCTTAGTAGCCGCTACTTTTATGGTAAATGTTCAGACTTCTGTAGCTCAAAGTGCTGAAACACAAAATGGTGCTCCACAAGATATGACTCCTGAACAGAGAGTGGACAATCAATTAAAAAGATGGACTAAGGCTTTGAGTTTGACTCCTGAGCAAGTAACTCAGGTTAAGCCTTTGTTGATGGAAAGAGTGACAAAAAGAGAGTCTTTGAGAAATGCAACTGATAGACGTGCTGCTATGCAAGAGTTACGCGACCTTACTAAGGCACAGGATGAAAAACTGAAAACGATTTTTACTGCTGAACAGCTTACTAAATATACTGAGCTACAAAATGAAATGAGAGAGCGTGGTGGAAATGGTGGTGGTCGTAGAGATGGCAATAATTAAGTTTTTTAACGACTAAATAATTAAAAAAAATAGCGATGCAGGTTTTGTATCGCTATTTTTGTTATTGGGCTTCTTTGAGGGACTTTAGGACTTTAGGACTTTAGGACTTTAGGACTTTAGGACTTTAGGACTTTAGGACTTTAGGACTTTAGGACTTTAGACGCTAGACGCTAGACGCTAGACGCTAGACTGAAGACTTTAGGACGTTAGGATACATGACACATGATTTTAAGATGAAATGATATTTTGGATGACAAGTAGAAAGATATTTATATCTTGGAATTAAGAAATACAATTAAATATCTACTCGTCAATTATTCACTAACTCTCCACTCTTTAAATCACAACTAAAACAATACATGAATAAACGTAAAATAGTTAATGATCCTGTCTATGGATTTATTAATATTCCGACTGAATTAATTTTTGATTTGATTGAGCATCCTTACTATCAACGCTTAAGAAGAATCAAACAGTTAGGTATGGCCGAATATGTTTATCCTGGTGCTTTGCATACACGTTTTCATCATGCATTAGGCGCCATGTATTTAATGAACGAGGCCTTATCTACCCTAAAAAGTAAAGGACATGAAATTTCGGATGCAGAATGCGAATCTGCACAAATTGCTATTTTACTGCATGATGTGGGTCATGGGCCATTTTCTCATGTGCTCGAGTCTGTCATTTTGAATCATGTATCCCATGAGCATATTTCATTTCTGTTGATGGAAGAGCTCAATAAGCAATTAGGTGGTGCTTTGACGCTAGCCATAAAGATGTTTACGGGCAAGTATGAAAGAAAATTCTTTACACAATTAATTTCAAGTCAGCTAGATGTTGACCGAATGGATTATTTAAACCGAGATAGTTTTTTTACGGGTGTACGCGAAGGTTTTATTGGGGCCGATAGAATTTTGAAAATGTTGGATATTGTCGACAACCAATTGGTGGTTGAACAAAAAGGCATTTATTCTATTGAAAACTTTTTAACGGCTCGTCGGTTGATGTATTGGCAAGTATATTTGCACAAAACCTCTATTTGTGCCGAAACAATGTTGATACAAATTATTACAAGAGCAAGAGAATTAATTAGGGCAGGTGAAAACGTTTTTGCTACACCCGCCTTCATGGTTTTTTTACAAAAAGATGTTAGTCTTCAAGACTTTATTTCTGACAAATCTTACTTAGAAGCCTTTGCCGAAATGGATGATTATGACATTTGGGCTTGTGTAAAAATATGGGCAAAACACCCTGACAAATTGCTATCTAATATCAGTAAAATGTTATTGGATAGGAATTTATACAAAATTCACATTTCAGACTCACCCATTGAACCATCTTTTCTTGAAAAAATTCAAATTGATTTACTAAGTCATGCTAGTGTTCAGGTAAGCGATTTACCCTATTTAATGATAGAAGGAAGCACTTCTAATGCGGCCTATGTATCTGGCAAACAGAACATTAATATCCTAACAAAAGACAAAAGAGTATTGGATATTGCAGAGGCCTCTGATTTACCCACAATAAAGGCATTAAGTAACATCGTCAAAAAATATTATATATGTTGGGCAAAGAATGTATATTTGCGGTAAAATATGTTAGGCGAAGCCGTCCAAAAACAAACCCCAACGACCACACCCCAAGAATGGAATTTACCGTTGAACAAATTGCTCTGATGCTAAATGGAGAAATAAAAGGAGATAAAAACCTTAAAGTCAACCAGTTAGCTAAAATTGAAGATGGAACAGAAGGCAGTATATCCTTCTTAGCGAATCTTAAATACGAGCATTTTTTATATACCACCCAAGCAACTGCTGTAATTGTTGATAAAACATTTGAGCCTAAAAAGGAGTATTCTCCTTGTTTAATCTTGGTTGAAAATGCATATTCGGCTTTTACTACACTTCTTCAAGAATACCAAAAAATCTTAGCAAATCAGAAGAAAGGCATTGAACAACCCTCATTTATCAGTAATTCTGCTACAATCGGTGAAGGTGAATATATTGGTGCTTTTAGTTATATTGCTAGTAATTGTAAAATTGGGAAAAACGTAAAAATATATCCTCATGTAACAATATTGGAGGCCAGTATTATTGGTGACGATTGTACCATTTATTCAGGTGTAAAAATCTATCCTAATACTCATATAGGCAACCATTGTACTATCCATGCCAATGCAGTAATTGGTGCGGATGGTTTCGGCTTTGCACCACAGGCAGATGGCACTTATCAAACGATTCCACAACTAGGCAATGTTTTAATAGAAGACTATGTGAGTATTGGAGCAAATGCCACGATTGACCGTGCTACGATAGGCTCTACCATTATCAGAGAAGGCGTAAAGATTGATAATTTAGTTCAAATTGGACATAATGTAGAAATCGGCAAAAATACAGTAATTGCTGCACAGACAGGTGTTGCAGGTTCGGCAAAAATAGGTGCAAATTGTATGATTGGCGGACAAGTAGGCATTAATGGTCATATTAATATACCAAACAAAACGATTGCACTGGGGCAATCGGGTATTTCTAAAGCTCCTAATAAAGAAGGAACGATTTTAAGCGGTACGCCAGCTACTGAAAACATAGACTACTTGAAAACACAGGCTCTTATTCGTAAACTTCCTGCTACAGAGAAACGATTGAGAGAAATAGAAAATAAGTTAAAAAGCAATGAATAATAAACAGCATACCATCAAAAAATCTGTTACGATGTCGGGGGTTGGCTTACACACTGGTGTTGTAGCTAATATGACGTTTTTGCCAGCTCCGCCTAATCATGGATACAAGTTTCAAAGAGTAGATTTACCCAATCAGCCCATTGCAGATGCTGACGTAGATCACGTAGTAGATGTTTCAAGAGGAACAACCATAGAACATAACGGAGCCCGAATTAATACAGTAGAACACGTATTAGCAGCGATGGTAGGCTGTCAGGTTGATAATGTTTTGATACAATTGGATGGACCTGAACCACCTATTATGGATGGAAGTTCTATCAAATTTGTAGAAGCGATTTTAAATGCAGGTTTAGAACAGCAAGATGCTCATCGTAAATTTTTTGAAATTCCTTCTGAAATCAGGTATAAAGATGCTGAAAGAGGCGTTGAATTAGCGGCTTTACCTTTGAACGATTATCGTTTGACGGCAATGGTAGATTATAACTCTAAGTTCTTGACAAGTCAGCATGCCAATTTAACGGCTATCAGCCAGTTCAATGAAAGCTTTGCTAAATGCCGTACCTTTTGTTTTGTACATGAGCTAGAAGCCCTATACAAAGCAGACTTAATAAAAGGTGGAGATTTATCAAACGCTATCGTAATTGCCGACCGCGATTATTCTGAAGAAGAGCTTAATCACCTTGCAATGGTGTTAGGTAAACCAAAAGTAAGCGTTTCTAAAGAAAAAGGCATTCTTAATAATTTAGAGCTATATTATAATAACGAAATGGCACGCCATAAGTTATTAGATATGGTGGGAGATTTAGCTTTAGTGGGTCGCCCAATCAAAGCTCAAATCTTAGCAGCACGCCCAGGCCATGCAGCCAATGTAGAATTAGCGAAGAAAATCAAAAAGTTGATGTTGGAAACTGAGAAAAATAAAGTACCTCAGTATGACCCAAAGCAACCTCCTATTTTTACCTTTGAGCGCATCTATCAATTGCTTCCTCACCGTTATCCATTCCAAATGGTTGATAAAATCATTTATTTGGACGACCAGAGTGTAGTAGGTATCAAGAACGTAACCATGAATGAAAATTATTTTATGGGTCACTTTCCTAACAACCCAGTGATGCCGGGTGTTATGCAAGTAGAAGCAATGGCACAAACGGGTGGTATATTGGTGCTTAGTTCGGTACCAGATCCAGAAAACTACTGGCCATACCTAGTAGGAATTGAAAATTGCCGTTTCAGAAAAAGTGTAGTACCAGGCGATACGGTGGTTTTTAAATGTGATTTATTAGCCCCTATCAGAAGAGGTATTGCAAAAATGCACGGGGTAGCGTATGTAGGCGGACAAGTAGTTTGTGAAGCCGACATGACAGCTAGCTTAGTAAGAAAGAGTTAATTATTACGAATAATTATTCGTTGTTATCAATAAAAAATATGACACAACCCTTAGCGTACATACACCCCGACGCCAAACTTGCTCAAAATGTAGTCGTAGAACCTTTTACGGTGATTCATCAAAACGTGGAAATTGGTGAAGGTAGCTGGATTGGTTCAAACGTAACAATTTTTCCTGGGGCAAGAATTGGTAAAAATTGTCGTATTTTTCCGGGTGCCGTAATATCTGCTATTCCACAAGACTTAAAATTTCAAGGAGAAGAAACACTTGCCATCGTAGGTGATAACACTACAATTCGTGAATGTGTAACGTTAAACAGAGGTACTGTTGATAAATATAAAACGCAAGTTGGTAAAAATTGCTTAATTATGGCCTATTGCCATATCGCTCATGATTGTATCATTGGCGACAACGTAATTATTGCTAACAACGTACAGATGGCTGGACACGTAGAAGTAGGCGATTTTGCTCGTTTTGGTGGTACTGCCGCAGTACATCAGTTTGTAAAAATCGGGAAACACGTAATGATTTCGGGTGGAGCCTTAGTAAGAAAAGATATTCCACCTTATACAAAATCTGCTCGCGAGCCACTTGGCTATGTAGGCATTAATTCAGTAGGATTAAGAAGAAGTGGTTTTTCAGAAGAACAAATCTCGCAAATTCAGGAAGCATACAGGTATATCTATTTGAAGAATCTGAATACCTCTGATGCACTTACACAAATAGAAATTAACCTTCCTGCTTCTTCTGAACGTGATGAAATTGTAAACTTCATCCGTAATTCAGAAAGAGGTATCATGAAAGGTCTTTCATAATAGTTATAAAAGGTTGATAATTGCTTTCTTAAAAGAATCTATTATCAACCTTTTTACTTAATCGAAGCATAACCCTTGAATATCAACGCTCAAAATCTCGGTAAAAAGTTTAGAAATGAATGGATTTTCAGAAAATTAACGCTGGAATTTCAGACGGGCAATTCATATACTTTTACAGGAGCAAATGGTAGCGGAAAATCTACTTTATTACAAGTACTTTCAGGCTTTATGCCTCATACTGAAGGGAATGTTGTTTTTCAAGAAGGAGATAAAGTACTTGAAATCGACCATTTTTATAAACACATCAGCATTACCGCTCCATATTTAGAATTAATAGAAGACTTCACCCTTAGTGAACTAATAGCTTTTCATACTAAATTTAAGTCTTTACGAGACTCCTTCACTATCAATCAATTCATTGATTTTATTGAATTGCCCCAAGCCAAGAACAAAGAAGTAAAATATTTTTCGTCGGGCATGAAACAAAGAGTGAAATTAGGGCTTTCCTTCCTATCTGACTGTGAGATATTGATGCTTGACGAACCGACATCCAATCTTGATAATAACGCAGTGAATTGGTACCTAAAAAACGTGCAAGAGTATTCAAAAAATCGTTTATTGTTTATCTGTTCCAATCAACCTTCAGAATATGAATTCTGTGATAAGGTTTTTAATATTCAGGATTTTAAGCAATAAGCTTCATATTATTTAATGGTTAATGAATTTTGTTTGTACTTATTGCTATCATAAAATTACTGGATATTTCTAATCAGTTTAATTCTTTTCATAAAAGCTATTGCTCCATCTATATCATAATATTTTTGTCGCATTATTTTAACTTTATAGCTAAGTGGCAATAAATATCCCCACTTAGAATCAGGTAAAGTTCCTTCAGCTATCGTTTTACTTATGTAATGATCTAATTCTTTCTGAAGTTCTGGTATTTCTAAAAGTTGTAGATTCGATGTTAAATCTGTTAAATTAAATTTAAAACTGCTATTATTTTCATTATAATTTATTACATCAATCCCACGCATGATAAATAGCAAATTTAGTGCTCGATTTATTTTTGTGCCTGTAAAGGTATAATATTGTAAATATTTTTTTGTTAGCAATAAAGGTCTTTCATTCTCAACATCCTTAATATCACAAGCAACAAAATCATCTCTCATTTCTTTTAACTTATCAATACAAGATTCATTCAGAAAATCGTATTCATTCTTATTATATAACAATTCCAGCATCTTTTCACGTATTCTACTGTCAGTAACCCCACCATCACCCAAAAACAGGGGTGGTTTTCCATCATTTGCAGTAACAACTTCTATCCTTTTTACTTTAAAATCTACATAAATTATTTTCCAGATTTTAGCAGCTAATAAGACATTTTGATCTTCCTGTATTTGAGGAGAATAGGGTATTTCACCAATCGCAATCCCAGCATTCACAACCTTAAAGTTTTCTTCAGTCATAAATACGGTATAAAAATCCTTGCTATTTACAATTTTCTCCCCTTCTACCCCTATAATTACTTCATGCTGTAATTTTTCGAGCATATCGGTTGAAATGAGATGATTTATAATTTCAATCATCTCTTGTTCTTCTATCTCTTTAAAGGCAAAATTTCCTTTAAGCTTTAAGATAAGCTCAGAAACGCGTATGCCTGAATGTCCTTTTACGATAGAAAGCCCTTGGTGGAGCAATAAATCATAAGGCTTTTCACAAATAGCAGGTGGCTCTATATATCCTTCCTTATAGAGTAACCAACAGGCTATAGATTGCAGTAAACTCCATTTTTCAGTTGCATACAGGAAAAGATTGCTTGTAGCTCCTTCTCTACGCCCACTTCTGCCCACACGTTGTATTAATGATGCTATACTATTGGTAGCATCTATTTGTACTACTTCATCTACATTGCCTATGTCAATGCCTAGTTCTAGTGTTGACGTACAGGTAATACAGAAATTACTTCTCCCGTTATTTTTTGCGAAATATTCTACATATTCTCTTACTTCTTTATGGACTGACGAGTGATGAGAAAAATAGTTTGGATGCCCATTTACTCTTTCCGAAATTTTTTTAAGTTTTACAGCTATCTCTTCTGCACGCCCCCTATTGTTAGGAAAAATTAGTGCTTTACTATTACAAGTTTCGACATATAGGTCTTTAAGCAATGCAAGCGGTGTCGTTCTTGGTATATCTGCTTCAAAATATCTGAATACAGCATTTATATCTTTCTTTGTTCTGTCAAGCAGTACGGTAGTATTCTCTTCATACCCAGTAAATTTCTTGGCTTCATTATAATCGCCTATTGTGGCTGAAAGACCAATAATTCTAAAAGAACTGACATTAATATCCTGAAGCCTTGAAAGCAATGATTTAAGCTGTATACCACGATCTGACCCTATAAAAGTGTGAATCTCGTCAATGACCACAAACTTAAGATTACAAAAAAGTTGCTTTACATTATAAGGCTTATTTACCAACATTGCCTCAATAGATTCTGGTGTTATTAAAACAACTCCTGATGGGTCTTTTATTAGCTTGTCTTTAAGTCCTTTGTTTGCTTCGCCATGCCATTTAGTAACGGTAACTTCCATATTTTTGCATAGGTCTTCTATACGATAAAACTGGTCGTTTATAAGGGCAATAAGCGGCGAAATGTACAATACCTGTACACCAGATTCATTAAAATCGACTTTAGACAGAATCGGCAAAAAAGCCGCCTCTGTTTTACCAGAAGCAGTCCTTGATGCTAATATATAATGATTATCTGTCGTAAGTATCCGTTCTATAGCAGCATTCTGTATAGGGCGTAACTGCTCCCATCGTTTATCTCTTATGAATTTACGAATGGATTCTGAAAGTAGTTCGAACGACATTACAATTCTTCTATAGTATCCATTAAAAATTTATCTGGTCTTTCATCGCTAATTTCAATATCATCAAATAATTTAGATTTATCCAGCGAAGGGTTTTGCCTAAGTATGTTAAGTATATTAAGAAAATCACGGATAACTTCACGTGGTGTAAGGAATTCTGACGCCCCTGGTTTATTAAACATTTCTTCCATAAAGGCCAGTATATCGTCGTCTGAGACATTCGTTTCTGTCTTATAGTTAAAATCAAAAATAGCTTTTAATTTTTTTAGCAGTACAAAAATCTCATTATGACCTAAAGGAAAAAGTTTAATCACTGGCTGAGAGAAATCACGTATTTCTGCCGTTTCAAATTTATTGGTTTGCAAACGTGATTTAAGGGCATGGTAACTGAATAAACCCCTGCGTTCATTTTCCAATACTTCTTTTGTACCCGCAAAATTTATAAATAGGTTGCTTACTCTGCCCTGAAAACAATCGTTGTAAATAGAAAGTATCTTTTCATAGTTCTTTTCTCGCATTGCCGCTGTAGAAATTTTGTAGAGGTTGATAGCCTCATCTAGGTTTATCATAAAGCCACTATAGCCCATGCTTACAAACAGCTTGCAGAAGTTTTTAAGCATATCATAGTAATTTAGGTCATTTATAATCTCCCTTACGCCCAAGTCTTGTCTGGCCTCTGTTTTGGTATTATATTCACCTTTTAGCCATTTTAAGGCATTTCTCCTGAGTTGCTCATCATTTTTGATATAACCTTCATAATATTTCATTACTACAGTACCAAAATCAAACCCTCCTACTTCGGTTATATCATTAATCGTTTTCATGATATTGCTCTGGATGAGGTTCAAGTATTGCTCATCTCTGATATTTGCCAATGGTATATTGTTGTTCTGAGCTGTTTTCATAACTACTTGCTCAATCCATTTTTCCATTAAAGTAGGTAGTGCTCCACCTTCGGGTTTGGTCTGTATAGCCACATTATCCATAATGGCAGAATACAGCGCCACGCCTTTTCCATCAGTAGAATAAAGTCTATTATCAGGTGTAAAGTCGGCATTTGTTACTACAAATTTTTGCTTTAAGGCAACTGTATTCAGCAAATGGAGCATAAATGATTTTCCTGAACCGAAATCTCCTATCCAGAATTTAACCATACTGTGCCCATTTTTCACATCATCTAATGCTGTTACTACCGCATTTATTTCTTCAGACCTCCCTACCGTTATGTGCTGTACACCTATTTTGGGAACTACTCCCCCTATTAGTGAATTTATAATTGCTGTTGCTTCTTTTGGTTTTATGTTATCTGTCATTTGGCAAGTATAGTTTGATAGTAATTTTCATTTATGGTGTAATATTCTTCATCTTCCTCTATTAACACATCATCTAATGTTTCATAGCATACTTCGTTTAAACTCTCGATTAATTGGTTTTTAAACAAGCCCTTAGAACGCGCAAAACTCTCTACATCTTGATGGGAAATAGACAGGTTAGCTTTCACAAACATTTCTAGTATTTCGCATTGTATTTGTGTAAGGTTTATTCCTGTATTAAATACCGATATTTCTTCAGCGACAGATTTAGAGGTTATCTCCATTATCATTTCATCGGCACTGATTTCTTCGGTTTTAAATATATTGGCTTCGTCTTCATATTCGTCTTTTAGATATTCATTGAGTAACTCCACTGTTCCTGAATGCTTTTCATGCACTTGCTGTACAACATCTCTATCAATCTGTATTTTTTTACGTTTTGCAGCATATACATTAGGCACTCCATTTAAAGCCTTACCCAAATCTTTATCCTTAATCATTTCACTTACTATAATCTGAAAATCATGTAGTTGCTCATTGGTTGTAAACAAGCTTTTTTGAACTGTTTTTGTCAATGGCTTATTATCAAATTTTACAGACTTTAGGTCGTAATGTAAATAATAGATATATAATTTTAGAGATGATATTTTATCGTGCTGTGCAATAAATTTTGAAGCTTCATAAAAGATATTTTCAACCGCAGGATTTCGTTTATTCAGGTTACCAAGTATAACTATGTCACTTACAAATTGCCTATAATCGCCTATATAATTATTCGTAAGTTCGTCATATTTAATTTTCCACCGCACCGAATTGTGTCCATTCAGTTCTAGTTCCACATTACGGTCAGGCGCAGAAAGTGTAGGAGCATATATAGCAAGAGCTTTCAGTAAACGGATTATAAGTTTATCCTGATATTCGTTGTTTACTTCAACAGATACATAAGGTATATCTGTGCTGAGTTTACGTTTATGCCCATAATGTTCACGAACCATATTTTCACAATATTTAAAAATATTAGCGTGTAGTTCGCTTACAATCGTTTCCAGCGAGTAACTATAATTACTACTCCCTTTTCTATAATTAAAATGTTTACGGGCAATAATATCAGCAATTTTATTTAGCTCACTTTCCAATGAAGAGTTCTCCTTTTGATACTTTTCATCAAGTCGCTTTATTGCTACAAGATATAGCTTAATTATTTCGAGCCCACAAAACTCAATATTAAAGAAGTTATTATTTGGATTGCTTAGCTTATTAAGTACTAAGGTATCTTCATTAGTAAGATTAAGCTTGGTTTTATAAAGGGTACCTAATTTCCAGTAATTATCATCATAAGAATAATAATTCTCTTCTCTTCTTATCCTTTCTGCGTCAATACTTTTGCCATTTTCATCTAGCTTTTTAATGATTAAAGAAGTACAATACGACTTGGTTTTAGGATAATGTTTCCCCAATTGCTTCAGTAACTTTTCTAAGCGTGTAGCACTTTTATGATTGTTATAATCATCTAATAAGTCAAAAAGCAATATAAAGGCATAATTAGTATTTCCCTCAATATCCATATAAATTTCATTGAGAAAATTAGTCTTAAAGGTTTTGTAAAACCTTCGCTGGTCATTACTGGCAGTATTTATTTCAGAAAAAGAATAAACATACTGGTGTTGCCAGTAGGGAACATTGCTCTTTGTAGAATTACTATCTAGTAAAGTAAAAGATTGGCCAGTAATATCAATAATTGATTTATCCATAGCTTGTCAGGGGTCGTAATAGTTGTATTATTATTTAGCTTCTTAGCGTATAGAACATTTATGATGTAGTATATTATAGTAAGTCATTTATCATATCAAAAAAATTCCTACAATCGGGTAATTTGTTTCTTGGGGAGGTTATAATAGACGATTGCTTTCATAAATTCTTTAAAAGCATTGGAGATACTAAAGGCTTTATGAGTGTTTGCCAAAACTTAAGTTTATTTATTTCAGTCTGATTTACTTCACGATTTAAATTTATTTCTTGCAAGGTGTCTTTAGCATTGTCAGCCCGTGATTTAGAAGCAATAATGTTTAGCATTGGTGTATTAATATCTTTCATAGTAAGTAGATTTTGGTTGATATATCAAGTTTAAACAAAATTTTAACAGTAAGCAACAAGTGTTTTAATTTTGTAAATAAAATTAAAAATATCGACCTGAGTAGGGCATAAATAGCAATAGTACTTGTCATTGAAGTAAGGAGGATATTTCTAAACAGAAGGCGCTATTCCCAAATTTTATGTGGGAAATTTATAGCGATTATCAATAATAAAATGGAATATCAGATGTGTTTCAATGAATCATAATATCGAACTTTTTGACTTAGAGAACCCTTAAGATTTATGGATAAGGACAGTACATTAGAATGTTTTTTTCTTTTCTATTTCAGGGAATGTCTGGTCAATTCGTTTAGCAAGTTCAGGCAATTTAATAGTTGGAACAGCTGGGAATAAATGGTGTTCTAAATGATAAAACATACTAAAAGTTAATTTGTTTTTCCAGCCACCCCTTTGAGTTCTTGCAAATTCAGGGCTGTCGTGGGTGTCATGATGAACCGTCCAGACTGCAAAGAATGACATCAAAAATTCTCCAATAACCATGATGATAATATGGTAGATTAAAAAATCAATTCTATAATAAAACACTAGGAAAACGAAAACTACAATAGAAATAAGTTCAATAAGCACGTTTTGTCTGTAATTTTCATTACCAAGTTTGAGTGTGATTTTGTGAATGAGAAATACATGTATTGGACCATATAAAATTGCCCCATACCAAGTCATTGCTGCAGATTTTCCTTCGTAATCTTCTTCCTCAAGACAGTATTTATGGTGTCTTATATGGTTAAATTTAACGGCATGGATAGAAACAACCATTAAAATGCTATTAAGGTATAAAGAAAGCCAAGTCAAAAACTTATTTGTACCCAACGAATTGTGGAATCCATTATGCACTTGTCTAAGTCCTGTTAAGAAGAAAAATGCTGAAAATGGTAAAGCAAGAAGATAATAATCAAAATATGCGAGCGATAAAGACACAATCAACCAAGGAATAGTAAGGTTATTTTCAATCAACATCTCTTTGATAGACAAACTTCTTAAATCTCTCCATTCGACCTTTTTTAATATCTCCTGATGTGTCATTGTAGTGTTATTAAGTATGTGTAAATAAATAACAATTTAATAAACTATTCTGAAAGACAGTTCTATTATTTATTAATTATTCGGTAGTTGTTAAAAGTATTGATAAACCGTTTTGGTTATATATAATCAATGATAAACATTTTAGTTACCAAATGATGATACCTTATAACAAAGTCTTTCTAACATAACGGGTTATTCTTGCTCTAAGGGTTGCCCAATATCGTTCAATATGATTTGTTTGCCGAAATTCTTTATCAACTTATTGATGGTTTCCTTTTGCTTTTAGAATAGCGTAAGATTTGACTGGTGTCCCCCATAATCGCTATAACTTTTTGCCACTATCGGCATAAAAACGCAAAAAAAGCACATATATTTACCAAACAATTGCCGATAACGGCATAGTTAAAGAAGCTATATGAAATATATTTCGGTAAGTGAATTCGCAAAAAAATGGAAATTATCCGAAAGGACAATACGCCATTACTGTGCTACGGGAAAAATAAACGGGGCTTTCATTACTGGTAAAACCTGGAATATTCCAGAGGATGCTCTATTGCCTGAAAAAGGTCCTAAGAAAAAAGTAGGCGAGAATGTATTGCTCAACCACCTCAAAGAGCAAAAGGATATGAAACTCAACGGAGGTATTTATCATCGTACACAAATCGAACTCACTTATAATTCAAATCGTATTGAAGGCAGTAAACTTACACATGATCAAACACGATATATTTTTGAGACCAATACCATCGGTATTTCTAAAGAAAGTGTGAATGTAGATGACATTATCGAAACCTCAAATCACTTTCGTTGCATTGATTTAATTATTGATAAAGCTAATGCAAAACTATCAGAATCATTTATAAAAGAGCTACACTTTTTATTGAAAATAGGTACATCTGATAGTCGAAAAGATTGGTTTAATATTGGTAATTACAAAAAGCTTCCTAATGAAGTCGGTGGTAATGAAACCTGTCCTCCTAAAGAAGTGGCTACCAGAATGAAGGAATTACTTTATAACTATCATACTATAGAGAAGAAAACTTTTGAAGATATTATTGACTTTCATTATCAGTTTGAAATTATACATCCATTTCAGGATGGGAATGGTCGCGTAGGGAGGTTAATTATGTTTAAGGAATGCCTTGCGAACAATATTGTGCCATTTATAATTGATGAAAATATAAAGATTTTCTATTACAGAGGTTTACAAGAATGGCCCCATATAAAAGAATACCTTTTAGATACTTGTCTTACAGCTCAAGATAACTACAAAGTTATACTTAAATATTTTGAGGTAGATTTTGAATAAATTATTTTGTATAAATCCATTCTGAAGGAAGTATTTTACTAACTCACAAGATTATTTTACTACTACCGAATATTAGTATTTAAAACACTATTGCTCTAGAACAGGAAATCGGTACCGAAATGCTTCGATACCGATTTACAGAATAAGAATAGCCACTCACTATATGTATCCACTATTAGGGATGACTTATGTTTAATTGTGGCCCCGGAAGGAATCGAACCTTCATCTTAGGTACCGGAAACCTACATTCTATCCATTGAACTACGGAGCCAAGTGTCTTGATTCAGACGGGCGCAAAATTACGAAAACTTCTCTAACTGCTTTACCAAAACCTCAAAATCTTTCGGATAAGGGGCTTCTATCTTGATAATCTCTTCATTTAATAACTTGAATGTTAACGAGCGAGAATGCAGGGCTACTCTTTTCATTAAAGGAAGTTCGTCTGTATCTTTTTTTAGATTAAATTTTCTTTTTAAATCAGATAAGTAAATATACTCTCCGCCATAAGTTGGGTCACAAACGATGGGAGCTTTCAAACATACTAAGTGAATCCTGATTTGGTGCATTCTGCCTGTTACGGGCATACATTCTACTAAAGTATGGTTACGATATACTTTAATCGTATTGAAAATTGTCTCCGCTTCTTTCCCTTTCTGACGGTCTATCATTACTTGGGTGCCATCTCTTTTCTGTGCGATGGGTAAATACACTGAAATCATTTCAAAATCATGAGCGCCATTTACGACAGCATGGTAGCGTTTTTCAACCTGACGGTGTTCAAACTGCATGGCCAAGTGGCGATAGGCTGCTGGATTTTTAGCAATAGCCAATACTCCCGAAGTCTCTTTGTCTAAACGGTGAGCCAACTGTGCATCATCTGAGTATTCTTTGGCTAAACGTAAGATACTCTGCGAGTTATCCGCTTGTCGTTCGTCTAGTGAAGCAATGTATGGAGGTTTGTTGATAACAATATAATCGTCGTTCTCAAATATAATTAAGTCCTTGAAATTCAGTCGCATGGTAATCTTTTTGTCTTTAAGCCTGCAATTTACCAAAATTGTTTCACATTAGCTTATCCATTTTGTTGCTCGATTACTTTAATGAGTTGCTCCAAGGTAGCTTGTCTGGCTTCGTCTGCTTCTGGATATTTCATGTCAACCGCTTTCAGATGGTGTAAAATAATACTACTTACAATCAATCGCATATTCTTTTTATCATCCGCTGGTATCACATACCAAGGTGCATGTTTCGCCGCGGTTTGATTGACCATTTCTTCGTAAGCAGATTGATACTCATTCCAAAAATCACGTTCTTTTACGTCCCCCTCTTCAAATTTCCAGTTTTTAGTAGGGTCTTGAATACGCTCAATTAAGCGTTCACCTTGTACTTTTTTGGATACATTTAGGTATATCTTCAATACAATTATACCATTTCTGTTGAGATACTTTTCATAATTACGAATGTCTTCATAACGATGCTCCCAAACTTTATCTAAGTCTTTCGTAAACTCCGTTGGTATTTTTTCACTATTAAGCAATATCTCAGGATGTACTTTCACCACCAATAATTCCTCGTAATAAGAGCGATTATGAAAAACCATTTTTCCTCTCTCTGGCATTTTCATCATATTTCTCCACATAAAATCATGATCCAATTCTTCAGCAGTTGGTCTTTTGAAGCTATGTACCGCAATACCCGCAGGGTTTACGCCTGAAAGCACTGCCCTTATCGTTCCATCTTTACCTGCCGCATCCGAAGCCTGCAACATAATCAACATCGCATAACGGTTATCAGCATACATCAAGCTCTGGAGTTTATCAATCTTATCCTTTATCTCTGCTATCTGTAGTTCATACTCCTGTTCAGATTCATAAAAATCTTTGATTTTGGTAGCTGTTTTTTTGATTTTAAACTTCTTTTCTCCGTTATACTCAAACTCTTTGATATCTATTTTCATGATTGTTTTTGGTCTTGATACTTATTTTGATAGTTTATAAAATAACTATACCATTAAACGATTCACTCAAGCCAATTCCTCTTTCAAAAACCTAGCCGTATGACTGCCTTTTACTTTGGCTACTTGTTCGGGTGTTCCTTCTGCAATGATTTGACCTCCTTTTTGTCCACCTTCTGGACCAACGTCTATAATATGGTCTGATACCTTGATAACATCTAAATTATGTTCGATAATTAATACCGTATTACCTTTATCGGCCAAACGGTCTAGTACTTCCATCAAGGCTTTAATGTCTTGAAAATGCAAACCTGTAGTCGGTTCATCTAAGATATACATGGTTTTACCTGTATCTCTTTTAGAAAGCTCCTCTGCTAATTTTACTCGTTGTGCTTCGCCACCCGAAAGCGTAGTTGCTTGCTGACCAATGGTGATATAGCCCAACCCTACTTCTTTCAACATTTGTACCTTGCGAGAGATTTTTGGCTGATTTTCAAAATATTCTACCGCTTGCTCTACCGTCATGTCTAACACATCGGCAATTGATTTTCCTTTGAAGCGTACTTCTAACGTTTCTCGATTAAATCGTTTTCCTTTACAAGTTTCGCAGGCAACATGAACATCTGGCAAAAATTCCATTTCAATCTTTTTCATACCCGCTCCTTCGCAATCTTCACAACGTCCGCCTTTTACATTAAAGCTGAATCGCCCTGCTTTGTATCCTCTAATTTTTGACTCTGGCAATTCTGCAAAAAGCGTACGAATATCTGTAAACATTCCTGTATAAGTAGCAGGATTCGAACGTGGCGTTCTACCAATGGGCGACTGGTCTACTTCTATTACTTTATCTAAATGCTCTAAGCCTTCTACCGATTTATGAGGCATAGGTTCACGCTTGGCATTGAAAAAATGGCGATTCAAAATAGGATACATGGTATCATGAATCAAAGAAGATTTACCTGAACCGCTTACACCTGTTACAGAAATCATCTTGCCAAGGGGCAATTTCAAGGTAACATTTTTTAAATTATTCCCTGTTGCTCCTTTAATTATCAAGAAATTACCATTGCCTTTCCTGCGTTGTTTAGGCACTTCAATACCTATTTCTCCACTCAGAAATTTAGCCGTTGTTGAATTATTCTTTAAAAATTCTTCTGGTGTTCCTTGTCCAACAATTGAACCTCCATGACGACCAGCCCCTGGACCAATATCCACCACATAGTCGGATGCCAGCATCATATCTTTATCATGCTCAACCACTAAAATAGAATTACCCAAATCACGTAAATCTTTTAAGGCTTGAATCAACTTTACGTTATCACGTTGGTGCAAACCAATGCTTGGTTCATCCATGATATACAATACATTGGTCAATTGCGTACCAATCTGTGTAGCCAAACGAATACGCTGTGCTTCACCACCTGACAACGTTCTTAGTGAACGATTAAGCGTTAAATATTCCAAGCCTATGCCCGTTAAAAAGCCTATTCGTTTTCTGATTTCTTTCAGAATTTCTTTGGCAATAACGTTTTGACGCTCATTCATGCGTGCTTCCAACCCTACAAACCATTCTGCTAGTTCAGCAATGTCTAACTCGGCCAATTGAGCGATATTTTTATGGTCTATTTTAAAATGCAGAGATTCTTTTTTCAATCGTAACCCTTTGCAATCAGGACACGTATTCACGACCATGAAATCTTTTAACCACTCTTGGATTTTCTCCGAGCCAGTCTCCTGCTGACGTTTCAAGAAAACAATAATACCTTCGTACTTGGTATTCCAGTCGGTTCCTTCATATTTTTTTGAGGGTACAGGCACAGGTTCATCTGTGCCATACAACATAATCTTGATAGCCTCCTCAGGAAATTTTTCTAGGGGCGTAGCCAAGCTTACCTTAAAGGGTTTTAGGAGTACTTCTAATTGCTTGAAAATCCACATATCTCGGTATTCCCCTAAAGGTGCAATAGCTCCTTTATTGATACTTAGTGTTTTGTCTGGCAAAATAGAATCTTCGGTGATTTCTTCTACTTTTCCTAAACCTTGGCAAGTAGGGCACCAACCGTAAGGTGAGTTAAAAGAAAAGTTATTAGGCGAGGGTTCGTCATAAGAAACTCCAGAAATAGGGTCCATCAAATACTTTGAGAAATTGCGAACTTCGCCTTTTTCATCACGGGTCATCATTAAGCCTTTTCCTTGATTCAAAGCCGTTTGAACGGATTGTGATAAACGAAAACGTTCTTCTGTTTTTACCACAATTCTATCTACTACAATTTCAATATCGTGAATCTTAAAGCGGTCGAGTTGCATTTTGGGCTGAATATCCATCACCACGCCATCGACTCTTACTTTGGTATAGCCCAATTTGGCAATCTGTACAAAGAGTTCACGGTAATGCCCTTTTCTCCCTTTTACGACAGGAGCCAAAAGAATCAATTTTTGGTCTTGATAATCATGTAAGATTACTTCAATGATTTGGTCGATAGACTGCTTAATCATCCTTTCGCCCGTTACATAACTAAAAGCCTCCGCAGCACGAGCATACAATAAACGCATAAAATCGTAAATCTCGGTAACAGTACCGACCGTAGAGCGTGGGTTTTTAGAAGTCGTTTTCTGCTCAATAGAAATAACAGGAGAAAGCCCATTGATTTTATCTACGTCGGGGCGTTCCATGTTACCTAAAAAGCTACGAGCATACGCCGAAAAGCTTTCCATATAACGGCGTTGCCCTTCTGCATAAATAGTATCAAATGCAAGTGAAGACTTTCCAGAGCCAGAAATGCCAGTGAAGACTACTAGTTTATTACGAGGAATAGTTAAATCTATATTTTTAAGGTTATGTTCTCTAGCGCCGAGAATTTCTATTTGTTCATAACCTGTAATGTCTGAATGTTTGTTGTTGGGCATAATGTTTTAAAATCGTGATATGAATTTAACACGCAAAGCAATAGTAAAGTTACCAAAAAAGCCCATGTTTTTGACATGGGCTCGATTTTGTTGTTTTGCTTTTATCAAGTCAGTATAAAATGTGCGTATTATCTTTCTATCGCATCAATCGTTTTAATAATCCTGTATTTTATTCCTTGTAGTTTTACATCTGAATTTTTACTCGACATTCTATCAAGAATACTGTATACATTATCTTTTTCTAAATAATTGAACCCTCTTAATCCTACCTTTTTGCCTTTAGGAATAAACTTCTTTACATCTTCGTCTTCGAATAGTATATAGTTTTTAAGGATGTGGATGTCTTTGGGTAATGCTTTTATATTTGTCTCGAAATCTTCTGTAAATGATGCAATGGGAGATGGCTTTTTCCCTTTTTCAAAGATAGGAAAAGCATAAAAACCTATGATATAGTTCTTTTTATCTTCCCAGTTTTTCGCTTTTATAAATACAATTTTCACCAATTTTGCATTTTCTTTGTCAGGTGTTTTTGTCCATAATTGTGGCAGTAGCCCTGCATAGTAGTCATTTTCATCTGTCGGATATACTTCATGAGCAAAGTTCAATGAGGTATAGGTGATGCCATGTTCTTTAGTGAATCCAAAATTTGAATTTTTCAAATCCTCTTCGGTAGACTCCGCTTGCCATTGATTAGAATTCCAATCAACCGTTGCCAGAATACCAAAGTACTTTTCTGCAATAATTTTATTTGTCATAATTTTTTTTAATTATTTGTAAGTAGCTGTAGACACTGTTTTCTAAGCAATTAGCTTTCAATATTTGTTTTTACCAAAATCTTATCCAACTTAGCACCATCCATATCAATGATTTCAAAAATCAGATTTTGCCAAACGATAGTATCACCTTGCTGAGGAATTTGTCCTAACTCATTCAATAAAAGTCCTGCTAACGTATTAAATGGATATTCGCCAATGTATTCACTCAATTCAAAATATTGAAGGAAATCAGCCAAAGGGTATTGTCCATCTACTAGCCAAGTACCATCCGCTCGATGGTCTAGTCGATATCCTTCATGGTCAAAGTCAGAAACGTTTCCTACTAACGATTCAAGCAAATCATTAAGCGTAACAATCCCTTGTGTTTGTCCGTATTCATCAATCACAATTCCGTAATGAACCCTACTGTCCTTGAATCGTTGCATAGCCTGATACGCAGAAGCCGTTTCCATGATAAACTGTGGTGCTTGCAAATAGGCTTGTAAATTAAAATCAGGTTTGCTTAAAGGTAAAAATAAGTCTTTGAGCCTAACGATGCCTATGATATGGTCTTTGTCTTTATCATAAACAGGGTATAGCGAATGTAACTCTTCGCTCACCACTTCCATAATCCGTTCTGCTGAATAAGACAGTTTTATAAATACTAAGTCATTACGGTGGGTCATCAAAGAAGACACATTTCTATCCCCCAAACTAAATACTCTGCCTACAATATCCTGTTCCATTTCATGTACTTCGCCACTGTCTGCTCCCTCCTGTACAATTGCTTTAATTTCCTCCTCAGTTACTTTACTATCTGTAGATGGTTTGATATTGAGTATTTTAATCAATAAATCTGAAGAAAAAGTAAGTAGCCACACAAACGGTGAAGTAATTAAAGAAAGGATATTCATGGGGCGTGCTACCGCCTTAGCAATAAATTCAGGGTTAGTCAGCCCAATACGCTTAGGTACAAGCTCTCCGAAAACCAATGAAAAATACGTAATTAATAATACAACAATGGCAACGGCAATCGTATGTTGATAAGGTGCTAATAAAGCAAATTGAGCTACAAATGCTTGAATATCGTTAGTTACTTTTTCTCCACTGAAAATACCCGTTAAAATACCAATCAATGTAATACCTATTTGAACGGTCGAGAAAAATCTGTTTGGGTCGTTAGCAATATCTAAAGCAACTTTGGCATTACTGTCTCCTTTCTTAGCAGAAGCCTCAAGCCTCGCTTTTCGAGAAGAAACCAATGCTATTTCAGACATCGAGAAAATACCATTAATTAAAATTAAAACAAAAATGATAAGGAGTTCCATAATTTGGGAATGAGAGTAGGCTGAATGCTTACTTTTAAGACTATCTATTGTCTGTTATATCTTCTAAAGTTAAAGATTAATAGACAAATTTATACCTAATATCATGAATATTGGTTGTTATTTGCCATGAAGGGTTAAGTGAATACATGCTTTATCCCTACATTATTTCCCCATGATTACTTTTCGATGAGCTAAACCCCAATGATATAATTCGTCCATGAGCTTCTGAATAGACATTCCATGGGCTGTAATTGAGTATTCTACAGTCGGTGGAAAAGTATCAAAAACCTCTCTTTTTATCAATTTATTCGCTTCTAACGTTTTCAATTCTTTAGAAAGCATTTTATCCGTAATGCCATACACTTCTTTTGATATTTGCGTAAAACGCTTGTTCCCTGTTGATAGCGATAGCATTATTAGCAATTTCCATCTACCTTCTAATGCTTCTAAAGCATCTTTGATAGCAAGTACATTCTGAGGGCACCCTTCCCGTGTTAGCATTATATTTTTCGTTGTCTCTTTTATCGTATTGCGTTACTATCCGTTTGGATAGTGCTATCCAAACGGATAGTACTATACCAAGGATAGTAAATGTAGCTAATTTTGGTTGATTATTAACAGATAAAATAACATGAATAAAACAACACGCATTATTTCCATTATACTAATGGCGATTCCTTCTATAGTACTTATCATGGGCGGAGTAATGAAAACTATTGGAGCAGAACCCGAGTCTGTGATGCAATTTTTAACCAAAATGGGCTTTGGTAATTATATCACCGCCCTTGGCGTAACTGAATTAATCATTGCTGGACTATTTATCTATCCTAAAACCAACAAAATAGGGTTCTTATTAGCAAGCTGTTACTTTGCGGGAGCTTTGTGTTTAGAAATAGCTGGGGGGCAATTAATAGCTTCTTCCTTTTTTCTGGCTATTCTTTGGGTTGGAATGTTTTTAAGGAATAAAGAAGTATTTCTTAGTAGTGCCTATTATTTATCCTTCAAAGACTGCTGAATAGTTTACAAAAATCATTTCCTTATCCGACAAATATCCTTTCTACAAAGTTTGGCTGTGTCTAACTTTGTAGAAAAAACATGAAACAAGTATTGATTATTAATGGGCATCCTGATAAGGAAAGCTTCAATTATGCACTAGCAAACGCTTATAAGGAAGGACTTAGCAAAACCGATGTTGAGACGACAGAAATTAATATCCGAGAATTAAATTTTAATGTTAATCTTCAACATGGTTACAGACAGCGAGTTGAATTAGAACCTGACCTTTTAAACGCCATTGAAAAGATAAAAAATGCTGATCATATCGTTTGGGTTTTCCCGATGTGGTGGTATGGCTATCCTGCCCTTATGAAAGGCTTTATTGATAGGACATTTTTGCCTGGAATTGCTTTTGAATTTGTTGAAGGAAGTCCATTCCCTAAAAAATTATTGAAGGGAAAGACGGCAAGAATTATCATTACTGCGGATACTCCCCGTTGGTATGACTGGCTATTTATGCGAAGCCCAGCACTCAACCAGTTCAAAAAGGGAACGCTTGAATTTTGTGGAATGAGTCCCGTAAAAGTAACTTATATTGCCCCAATAAGAGATTCAACAGCTGATTTTCGTGAACAATGGTTGAAAAAAGTGTATAATTTGGGGATGAAGGGAGCTTGATTTATTAATGCTATTATCCTAAAAACAATCTCAAATAAACTAATTTCTCTTTATTAAAACGACAACCTAAAAGCAGTCCCCTGTCCTTCTACTGAATTGACAGTGATACTTCCTTTATGCAATGCCATGATTTGTTTTGATAAACTTAAACCAATACCCGAACCATTGGTTTTGGAAGTAAAAAACGGCACAAAGATTTTATCCATCAACTCAGCTGACATCCCTATTCCATTATCTTTTACTTCAATCACTACTTTGTCTTGTTGGTTGAGGTAAGCTCCTATTTCGATTTTGGGATTAGCTGATTCTTTTACGGCATCTATGGCATTAATCATCAAATTAATAATTACTTGTTCTATCAAAGCCAAATCGCCTTCTATTTGTAAATCAAAATCTTTAAGAATTACATCAAATTCTATGTTTTTCTGTTCTATCTGATTTTCAAGCAGAATTTCTACGCTTTCAAATAAATCTCTGATATAAAAAACGGAGAAAGATGTAATAGAAACCTTGGCTAATTGTCGGTAAGTATCAGCAAATTTCAATAAGTTAGCACTTCGTTTTTTGATGGTCGATACCCCCAAAGTAATGTCTTCTAACAATTGTGTATTACTAGCATTTTGCCCATTTTTCAATCTTCCTTCCATCGTTTCAGCCAAAGAGGCAATCGGGGCTACAGAATTCATGATTTCGTGGGTCATTACTCTCAATAATTTCTGATAGGCCTGTGCTTCGGTATCTTCTATGGCTTCGTTAACATTCTGAAAAGCAATCAAATGTGTTAATTTCCCGTCATTTAAAAACGTGGTTTTGGCCAACAACACTTGCTTCTGGTCTATTTTTACTAATTGATTTTCGCCACTGTTTAAAGAACTAATGGCTTGAAAAACATAAAGATTTCGCTTTTCTAAAGAAGAAATGTTTCTTAAATAAGGAATACTTAACATCCTTTTGAATGCCTCGTTCATCCACCCTACTTCACCGTTTTGGTCGTAAGATAAGATACCCGTATCCACTAATTCTAAGATTTTTTGGAGGTATTGATATTGTTCTTCGCGTTCAGACGAAAGCTGTTTAAACGTTCCGTTTATCTGGTTGAATGCTCTACGAAGTTGGCGTACAGAAACTGGAGCATTTTTTTCTGCAAATTGCAAAGAAAAATCTCGGTACTGAACGGCTTCTATAAATTGAGTAAGTTCGGTATTGGTTTTATTGATGAATTGTACAAAACTCAGGATTTGAAAAAACAGTACTAAACCGATGAAAAACAATAGGGTAAATTTTTCATTAACAATACAAAATGCCGCTAAAGTAATACTTGCCAACAGCAAAAGTACCCTTAGCGTCAGACTGACTTCATAGCGATTGAGTTTGAACATAAGTAATTTAAATAAGTAGCTATAAGCATTGAGCTGTGAGCTATGAGTATTGAGCTATAAGCACTAAGCTATGAGATTTTATATGCTTGCTTAAAATAGGTATCCGAAAGCTCAAAGCTGATAGCTCATTGCTCAAAGCTATATATCATATTTCCCTAAACGACGATATAAAGCTGTGCGGGTTAACCCTAATTCGCGAGCAGCTTTGGTGATATTCCCGTCATGTCTTTCAATAGCCTTCAAGATAGTTGATTTTTCCATTTCATCTATCCGTAAAGTATTACTTTCGTTAACAATACTGATTGGATTTTCTATAGAAGAACTCAAATCTAAATCACGTGCCGTTAATACTTGTTCGTCCGACATGATTACTGCTCTTTCAATCGCATGTTGTAATTCACGTATATTCCCCGGAAAAGCATATTTACGCAATTTCTCTTTTGCTTTATCGTCTATTTCACGAAGATTTTTATGATATTGCTGTGCGTAGGTTTTGGTAAAATATTCGGCTAATATTACTACATCATCTCCACGATTACGAAGCGGAGGTAATGTAATTTCGATGGTATTCAGTCGATAAATTAAATCTTTACGGTATTGGTTTTGTGCCGACATTTCCTTGATTGGTGCATTAGTTGCAGAAATCAATCGAATATCAATGGGTACTGGTGTATTCGTCCCCAAACGGGTTACTTCACGATTTTGTAAGACCGTCAGTAATTTAGCTTGTTGTGGTAAAGATATATTCCCGATTTCATCTAAAAATAATGTGCCTTTATTGGCAGATTCAAAACGACCTGCTCTGTCTTCTCTAGCATCAGTAAAAGCTCCTTTTTTATGTCCAAACAATTCAGACTCAAACAAACTTTCAGTCAAAGAGCCTAAATCGGCATGTACAAAAGGTTTGCCTGCCCTTAATGATTTTTGATGAATCAATTTAGCTACTTCGCCTTTTCCTGTTCCGTTCTCCCCTAAAATCAGGATATTGGCATCAGTTGGAGCAATCTTTTCGATTTTATAGAAAATATCCTGCATCGCCTCGCTTTTGCCAAGTAACGAGTTGGTACTTATCGGAGCAGTAGTTTTTTTGTTTTTATTTGAGATAGGATTTTCTAAGGCAGACTTTTCAAGGGCTTCTTCAATGGTAACCAATAGTTTTTCGTTCCTCCAAGGTTTTAATACAAAGTCTGTCGCTCCTTCTTTTACTGAACGCACGGCCAAATCAATATCACCATAGGCTGTAATCATTATTACGGCTACAGATTTATTAATTTCTCTTATTTTTCTAAGCCAGAAAATACCTTCGTTTCCAGTATTCAATGAGCTTTTATAATTCATATCCAACAGAATCAAATCGAATTGGGTTTGTGCCAATAATGATTGAATACGTTCTGGATTTTTCTCGGTAACGATTTCTTTTACTTCTGGTCGAAGCAACATTTTAACAGCAATCAGTACGTCTGGGTCATCGTCGATGGCTAATATTTTGGCGTTTTTTAAAGACATATTAAATTTATTTAGCGGTATTTTTAGCTGTTGGCTGTCTGCTTTCGGCTATCAGACTTGAGCTTTGAGCTATGAGATTTCAGCTATTAGTTTTTCTATTATTTCTGTAGTCAACTTTATCTTTCCAACGACTGCAAACAAAAGCCGACAACTGAAAGCTGAAAACCGACGTCCGAAAACCGACGTCCGATAGCTGAAAGCTGATAGCGCAAAGCTAACAGCTTACTCAAAGATACAATATTGCCCCTAAAGGTTGCATCAGATTTTATTTCAATCGTCTCAAATAAATAAAACCTAATGTCGACAGCATACAAAAACTACCCATTACATACCATAAAGTGGTAAATCCAAAATGTTCGGCCAATTGAGCTCCAATGGTTGGCGATGATATTTGTGCAAAAGAATAACACATAGAATACATCGCGATATATTGTCCGCGATTAGATTCATCCGAACGTTCTATCGAAAAACTCTGCATAAATGGCATCGCAAACATTTCTCCAACAGTATTCAAAATAATAGAAACCCATAGGATACCTACATAAAAGTAAATATTGAATACCCAAAATGAAAAAGCTGTCAATAATGTACCTATCGCAATGAGGTTTGTTTTCAAAAACTTACCATCTAATTGATGTACCAATATCATTTCTATAAATGCAATCATCAAGCCATTACAAACCATCAATAATCCGATTTGAGATTCTGGTAAATGATATACCTTTCTAAAATAGAGAGGTTCTAAGCTAAACAATTGAAAAAACGAAATGGCATAGAGCGTAACACAAAGGGCAAAAAACCAATAAACACTATCACGATAAGGTGAGCGTACTACAGGTTTTTCTATCGTCATTTCACTCGTTTTATGGCTTACTTTTACAGGTGTTTTCAACAACAATTTCAATAGCATAGCTGCTACGATACAAGTAATGCCATCAGCCCAAAAAAGTAAATCATAATCAATTTCAGCAAGAATCCCTCCTATTCCTCCGCCAATTGACCAGCCTAAATTGATAGCCAATCGATTCAAAGAAAAAGAACGAGTACGATTTTGAACTTCACTGTAATATGCTAATGCTGCCGCATTAGCAGGTCGAAAACTATCGCCCAATGTAGTAAAAATAAATACGCCTACACAAATGGCATAAAAGCTAGTAAGGTGCATGAGCACCAATAACATAACACCAGCAAATAATAAACTAAAAAACTGGATGTAATAAAAACCTATTTTATCCGTAAGTCTACCACCCAAGAAAGTACCACACAAAGCCCCTACCCCATACACTGCCATTATAATTCCAGCATCTGCTACACTATAATGAAGCTTCTGAGTTAAATATAATGATAGAAAAGGCAACACCATCGTGCCACTTCTGTTCACAAACATTACTCCCGACAACAGCCATACAGATTTTGGTAAACCTAAATAAGCATTTCGATAGAGTTGGATAGATTTCGTAAACATTATAGGTAACGGTGTTTTTAAGATAAATCAAAGTGGTATTTTGATATTAAAAATATATAAAAT
>NZ_JBWKYN010000013.1:0-52867 GCF_059423785.1 Arcicella sp. GW458-12-2-14-TSB2
TTTGCTGAAGAAGTTAGTTTATAAACAAAAATAGCACGACTCGTGAGAATCGTGCTATTAAAATGTTTTTTTTTAGATGTTAGATACAAGATTCTAGACTTTAGAAACAAGACTTTAGATGTCTCTTTTATTTACCTAAACACAATTATCTTAAAATCTTGTGTCTAACGTCTAACATCTTGCGTCTTGAGAAAGTCTACTTAATTCTAAAAACAGTCTTCATCTCATATCTCACTTTAATCTTCTGTACATCAATAGTACTTTCAGGCATGGCGTCTGCTGACTCTACTCTTGCTGATTTCATCCTCATGTTTGAATACATCGGTTCAGGGGCATATCCATTATCTATTTCATAGATTTCTAATGCTTCGCCCAATTGCTCGCCAATTCCTTCAAGTAAATACTTTGCTTTATCTTTTGCCGCTTGCAAGGCTTTTATTTTAATCTCTTTTCTTAATTGCTCTATTTTAGAATATTCAAAGCGTTCGATATTAGTAGAGGCAACGCCCTTATCATCTACCTTAGCAATGATTCCGTCGATTTTATAAAGATTAGAAACCTTAATGACATAGTTTTTACTTTCTAAAAATATCGTTGGTTTTTTCTTACCAAACCATTCACGATAGCCATTGATATTTCCTACAGTAAAGTTTTCTTTCGCAATACCAGCCTCTTCAACACCCTTTTGGAGTTGTTTCTCTAAAGTCATAATATCCACTTTATTTTTGTTGTCTTTGTCCTTAAAGTACTCTCTGAGCGTTACAGATACATATATTTCATCTGGCAATACTTCTTGTTCTGCACTTCCTGTTACTTCAATTTTTTTAGGTTGAGGTTTCTCTACGATTACTTGTTGTGCAGTGCTTGCAAAAGCTCCTAGTCCGAAAGGAACAACGAGCATTAATAGTTTAGCTAATTTTTTCATCTGATTGTTTAATTTGATTTGACAGGGAAACGAGCCTTTTGTGTGAAAAGTATTTTATTAACAAAAGATTAACATTGCACATAAAGATAAAAATAAAGAGCCACAAGATTGAGATTAATACTCAATTTGTGGCTCTTGGATAAAAATAGACTGTTATTATTTGTTGTACTGCAAAGCACTATCGTTAATAGTATATTTTCCAGATTTCATCAACTTTAGCATTTCTGCACCCGCCAATAACACAGGACCATAACCATGTGCTGCCAAAACATTCACTGGACGGTAATAATAAAAGGCTGGGTCAAAACCCATTCCTGTACCTACACAAACCCCTTCTACTTGCCCCTCTGCATTTACTTTGGTAGCTACAGCATTCCATGCTAATAAGGTCGCTGGGCCATACGCTTTAGCATCCAACCACCCTTTGTTAATGGCTCTAGCAAACGAATATGCATAAATAGCCGTTGCCGATGTTTCAAGGTATGAATCTGGGCGATCCAATAATTGGTGCCAGAAACCACTACCTGTTTGGTATGAAGCCAAGCCTTTTGCATGGGCTTTTAACAATGTCAATACTTCTGCACGTCCTGCATGATTCTCTGGTAAAACATCTAATAATTCAACCATCGTCAAAACAGCCCAACCGTTGGCGCGTCCCCAGTGGAATTCAGGATGCGTTTCCATATCAGCTACCCAACCGTGCATAAATACGTTTTTCTGGTGATTAAACATTCTTTTCGAAAACTGAGAAACTTGTTTAACAGCATCATCAAAATAACGATTATCGCCTGTTAGTTTACCCATTTGTGCTAATGCAGGCACTCCCATGAATAAATCATCTAACCAAAGCGTATTGGCTTGTGGACGGTTACGTGCTAACGTACCATCAGCAAAGCGAAATTCTTTAGTGCTGATATAATTTATGTAGTTATCAATCAAAGGACGTAAATCTGTTTTGATGACCTTCCCTGTGGTTGCCTTAATCATAGCAGAACACACCGCACCACAGTCGTCTAAGGCATGTGGCATCAATACCTGACGAAGCCCTTTACTACTTGGATTTTGCTTTAATACTTCTTTGAAATAAGGAGCTTTCTCTGCTAGAAAAGTCATTCTTTTACGGGTATATTCATTAAAGCGGTCATCACCAGTAGCCTCGCTAGCTGCCAACATTCCTGAGTAAGTAACGCCCCATTCGTAGCTAGTTAAGCTAAAAGTTCCTCTTTCTACAACGGCACTAGTATCTATTTTAGAAAAATCTGTAATCTCCTTTTTAGTCGTATTGCTAATTACTTTGGTAGGTGTTACGGCATCCAAATATTTATGTACTCTATTGAGCAACTGGGTAACCTCCTCTACTTTAGGTGTAGTATAAGCCACAGGGTAATCTGGCTGAGCCGTATGAAGCATTTCTGAATGAAGAAACTTTTGCTGTGCCAAAGAAGGTAAAGCTGTACCTAAACATAACAGAAAGATAAAAGAGCTTTGTTTAATTTTTTTCATGCTTAAATGTATTATGGTTGTTGAGAGCATAAAGGCAATACTCTCAGAAATCTAATGAAGTTTAAGTATATTTCATGATAGGATTGGTTATTCAAGTATATAAAATGATTTAATTTGGCATAAATAATTAAAAAACAATAATATGTTTAATCACTCTCAGAAAACGTTTTATATCATTTTAGGTCTTTTTCTCATCAGCTTTGGTCTTTCAGCCCAAAAGCCCGTTGTTACTATTCCTATTCAAACGGCTCAGAACGCCTTGGTTTTTCAAACAGATCAAGAAAATCGTCTCGGAACAGTATTCTTCGGCAAGAAACTCGCTCAAGCCTCAGAATATCCTGTTGTTTCTAAGGAATATAAAATCAGCGATGAAAATTCGGGGATTTTCAACTCCGTTTACACGCCTAGTGGTACTTGGAATTTAGTAGAACCTGCTATTCAAGTAAAACATGCTGACGGCAACACTTCATTAGAGCTAAAATACGTAAGCCATGAAGTAACAAAAATTGACGAGAATGTTTCTCAGACAATGATTATCCTAAAAGATCCTGTTTATGCGGTAGAAGTTAGGCTTTTTTACAAGACCTATTTCAAAGAGAATGTCATCGAGCAATGGTCTGTTATCAAGCATCAAGAAGCTAAAAATATTACTTTACAAAAGTATGCTTCTGCCAATTTGTATTTCATGGCAGATGATTATTACCTCAATCACTATCATGGAGGTTGGGCAAAGGAAATGAAGCCAGAAGAAACAAAGCTAACGGCTGGTATCAAAACGTTGGATTCTAAGTTAGGTACAAGAGCTAATTTATTTCAGCCTCCTACGTTTATGTTGTCGTTTGATAAACCTGCTACAGAAGACTACGGAAAAGTATTGTTAGGCACATTGGCTTGGTCTGGTAATTTCAAGATTGATTTTGAACTGGATACTTATCATAATCTTCGTTTATTGGCTGGTATCAATTCTTTTGCCTCTGAGTACTCTCTGGCTAGTAACCAAGATTTCAAAACACCATCTTTTATTTTTACATTCTCTGATAACGGAAAAGGTGAAGCCAGTAGGAATATGCACAACTGGGCTAGAAAATACAGGATTTTGGATGGTGAAGGTTCAAGACTAACATTGCTGAATAACTGGGAAGCTACTTATTTTGATTTTGATGAGCCTAAACTTACAACACTATTCAAAGATGGCAAAAAGTTGGGCGTCGATATGTTTTTGTTGGATGATGGTTGGTTTGCTAACAAATACCCACGAAATGGCGATAATGCAGGTTTGGGCGATTGGCAAGAAAACCGCAAAAAGCTACCGAATGGCATTGGCTATTTAGTAAAGGAAGCCACAAAGGCAGGCATTAAATTCGGGATTTGGGTTGAGCCTGAAATGGTAAATCCGAAATCTGAATTATATGAAAAACACCGTGATTGGGTCATTCGTGAACCTGAGCGTCCAGAGCAATATTTTAGAAATCAATTGCCTTTAGACTTGTCGAATCCAGAAGTACAAGATTTTGTATATGGTGTGATTGATAACTTGTTTACTAAAAATCCAGAGATTGCTTTTATTAAGTGGGATTGTAACGCGGTAACGTATAATGCTCATTCAGAATATTTACAGAAAAAGGGGTTACCTCAAACCCATTTGTATGTAGAATATGTCCGAGGGTTGTATAAAGTATTAGAAAAAATCAGGGCTAAATATCCTAAAGTACCTATGATGTTATGCTCTGGCGGAGGTGGTAGAGTAGACTACGAAGCCTTAAAATACTTTACGGAATTTTGGGTAAGTGATAATACCGACCCACTTGAAAGAGTATTTTTACAATGGGAATATTCTTATTTTTATCCCGCTATCGCACAGTGTAACCATATTACAGATTGGAGTAAAGTAGGTATTAAATACCGTACTGACGTAGCGATGATGGGTAAAATGGGTTATGATATTGTCGTAAGTGAGTTATCTGAAAAAGATTTACAGTTTAGTCAACAAGCCTTGGCAAATTATAAGAATGTTAGTGATGTTATCTGGCATGGTGATTTGTATCGTTTGAAAAACCCTTGGGAGAATCCTTATGCTTCGTTGATGTTTAGTAATGCACAACATGACCATGCGGTAGTATTTTCATACTTAACTACCAACAGATACGACCAAGTATTCAGTATTACGCCTGTGAAATTAAAAGGATTAGACCCTAAGAAAAGATACAAGGTTCAGGAAATTAATATTTATCCTGATACGAAGTCTAGCTTAGCAAAAGAGCTTGTTTACTCTGGCGATTATTTAATGAATGTAGGTATCAATCCAGATATTACACGCAGAAGAACAAGTGTAGTGATTGAATTGACAGCAGTAAAATAAGGGATTTTAGTAATAATGCTATATCAAAAAAATGGGGGTACAACGTTAAAAGTTGTACCCCCATTTTATCCGAAAGCTTACCTCCGAAATCCGACAGCCCCTACCTTATTCCGAAAGCTCTAACCATCTTAATTCTTTCTCATCCAAATCATTATTGATTTCTTCTATTTCTTTTGCCCAAGCAGTTAAGTCTTCATAACTACCGCCATTGTTTAATCGTGTCGTTAATTCTGCTTTCTTTTTTTCTGCTTTTTCGATGGCTTTGCCTAAATCTTCGTATTCTTTTTGTTCTTTGAAAGAAAGTTTCCTTTTCGTCGTTGAAACCTGAACAGAAGGTTCTAGCTTATGATTATTCGTTGAAACTGGCTCGCTTTTTACTTTTGGTTTTTCGCCTAAAGTAATTTCGTTTTCTTCCAACCATTCTCTATAGTCAGTGTAGTTTCCAGGGAAATCTCTGATTTGTCCATCGCCTTCAAATACAAAAAGGTGTTCAACTAATTTATCCATAAAGTAACGGTCGTGAGAAACCAATAATAGACACCCTCCAAAGGCAATCAAGAAATCTTCCAAGATATTCAACGTCTGAATATCAAGGTCGTTAGTAGGCTCATCAAGAATCAAGAAGTTGGGGTTCTTGATAAGTACTTTCATCAATTGCAAACGTCTTTTTTCTCCCCCAGACAGTTTATCAACCGCTGCATATTGAACCTTTGGTTCAAATTTGAAGTGCGTTAAAAACTGGCTTGCAGAAATGGTTTCGCCCGTTCCTACCGTCACTACCTCCGCAATATCTTTGATAACGTCAATTACTTTATCGCCCGGTTTAAAATCTAAATCGCCTTGGGTATAATAACCATATACTACGGTTTCACCCGTAGTAATGCTACCAGAGTCTGGCTTTAGGTTTTGCGTAATCATATTCAAGAAAGTAGATTTCCCGATGCCATTTTTACCAATAATACCAATGCGGTCTTTACGTTGGAAAATGTAAGAGAAGTTTTCTACAATCTTTTGGTTGCCAAATCCTTTATTCAATCCCTCAATTTCAAGAATTTTACTGCCTTGACGAGACATTTTTACATTCAAAGTAACTTTTGAGTCATCTTTAGACTGCGAAGCTTTTTCTTTCAACTCATGGAAAGCATCAATTCTATACTGCGCTTTTGTACCACGAGCCTTCGGTTGGCGACGCATCCATTCCAATTCTGTCCTTAACGTGTTTTTTGCTTTATCAATACTTGCAGCTTCCGAGGCTTCACGTTCAGCTTTTTTCTCTAAGAAATAACTATAATTTCCACGGTAAGGATAAATCGTTCCGTTATCCAATTCAGCAATGTTATTACACACTCTGTCTAAGAAATAACGGTCGTGAGTTACCAATAACAAGGTGATATTCTGAGCAGAAAGCGTTTGTTCCAACCATTCTATAGTTTCTAAATCCAAGTGGTTGGTAGGCTCATCGAAAATCATCAAATCGGGCTCTTCTATCAATACTTTCGCCATGGCAACACGCTTGCGTTGCCCGCCCGAAAGTTGAGATATTTTACGCTCGAAATCATGGATACCTAGTTTACCTAAAATTTGCTTTACCCTACTTTCATAATCCCAAGCATCGTGCTTATCCATCATTTCTAAAGCATCCGACAAAAGGTCTGAATCTTCTGGATTTTCCATCGCCTTTTCATACATTTTCAAGGCTTGATTGGCTGGAGAATCGCCAGTAAAAAGCGTATCCATTACACTTAATTGCTCATTAAAATCTGGATTCTGGAAAAGATATCCTACTGAAATACCTTTACGGATACTTACAGTTCCTTCATCAGAAGGAATCAATCCTGCCAGAATGTTCATTAAAGTAGTTTTACCTGCTCCATTTTGTCCGACTAAAGCTACTTTATCTCCTTTCGAGATACCAAAATTTATGTTACGAAATAACCACTTTTCGCTGTAGTTTTTCGAGATATTTTCTGCTGATAAATAATTCATACTACAAAGGTAGGAACTAAAGCTGTAAAAGGATAGAGAGTTGAGGGAATTAGGTAGAAAGGAATTAATTACTTAAGGTCTAGCAGTCCAAAAACTTCACTATGAGAATGGTTAATATCTATAATGTGAAAATTCAATTTGGTTTCGTTTTTAAGGATATTATAGATTGCCAACGAACGAGCATCAGAAGTCACAAAATAATTGATTGACGTTTCAGTATCTGACTGAGCAAAAAGTTTGGAATCATTTGGTATAACAGTTCGAGGTTTTAATTCTTCTCTTGTTTTACCCTTTTCGGTAAAAACTATCTTAGCAAACTCTCCTGTTCTTTTAGCATGATTCAAATTAAATGGTAATATCTGAATATTCTTTAAAGGCAACTCATTAATTGAACCCAAAACACAATACTCTGCTATAGAAATAGTAGATATTTTTAAGATAACTCCTTGTTCAAGAAAATATTTAAAATACCCTCTTGCATTAGTATGTAATGGGTCTTCATCATTTAATAATCTAATGAAGAAACTGGTGTCTAACAAAACACTATAATTCATACGTCCCTCTTAAATTAAATAACCATTCATTTGCATCAATTCCATTCCAATTCTTTTTTGCTTTACCAATTAAAGCATTGAGGTATGAATCATCATATTTAGGATTAAAGTCTATTAACTCCAAGAGCGTTAAAGTACTTTTATCAATTTCGCCTGTATCTATATTTTGTTTTCCGTATACCCTGACACCATATTTTTTATATAGCATATTTTCTTCTTGACCCTCCAAAAATGTCTTTGATGTATCTATTGTTAAAGAGCCAAAATCTGGAGTATCGATATGAATATTAGCTTTACTTTTCCCGCCAGCATTGGTAAGAGTGCCATAAAAATATAGCTCTGCATCTACCCAGATATTTTTTGTTCTAACAAAACTCGTTTGTGGGGTAATTCTTAACTCTACTTCATTTTCTTTTTTTAATGAAGTTCTAAACTCAAATTCATAGTTCTTTTGTATTGATAATGCTTGAATATTCTCAATAGCTTGAGCTGTTTTCAATTCTAAAAAGTCTATTGAATTAACATTGTTGATTTGAGTTAAAACAGCACTTAAACTGATGATAGCTTGGAGACCAGTTCTAAAGACATTCCTTACCGAACCTTCTTCAAGATTATAACTAATTAGAGGTCTGTCTTTTTTATTAATCGGATAGAGTAAATCTTCAACATTTTGCAGAAGCAAAGAAATCTCCTTTATATCATAACTTTCTGGTGAAAGCTTGATATTACCATAGTTACCAATAACTCTTATCTCTATATCTCCGAATTTTTCCATTTGTTACAAATATACAAATTTACGAAATGACAAATACTTTTGTCAATAACAATCCTTTCTGGATTTCTGTTTTCTTTAATACACCCTCCTATCAAGCCAATTCTCCATTGAACACATAAACTTTTTTTTGGAAACAAGTCAATTTATTTTTGGGTTTACGACTTAGCATAAAAGTTCTTAATCTTGTAGGTTGTAAGTATTAAAACCAAAACGAAAACTCATGTTACAATTTCTTAAATATGTTTTAGCTACCATAGTCGGATTAATAGTTTTCTCTATTGTTAGCCTTTTTATAATTATTGGTATTGCTGCCGCAGTTGGCTCTTCTAAAGCCGAAACTACGCTTAAGGATAATTCTGTTTTAAAATTAGACCTCAATCATAGCATTGTTGAAAATGTTAGCGACGATGAAAATCCTTTCAAGGATTTAGGTGGAGCATTCATGGACAATAATGAAAGCATTGGTATGGTTCAAATCAGAGAGGCTTTGAAACGTGCAGCCGTTGATAGTCATATCAAAGGGATTTATTTACAAGCACATTACCCTCAGGCAGGCTATGCTCAATTAGAAGAAATCCGCAATGCGCTGTTAGATTTCAAAAAATCTGGAAAGTTTATCTATAGCTACGGCGAATCATTTACTGAAAAAGGATATTATGTTACCTCGGTATCTGATAAAATTTATTTGAACCCTGCGGGCGGAATGGATTTTAACGGTATCAGTGCTGAAGTAAGTTTTTATAAAGGTGCTTTAGATAAACTAGATATCAAGCCCGTAGTTTTCAGAGTAGGCGAATATAAATCAGCGGTTGAACCATATCTACGCGAAAACATGAGTGATGCCAATAAGCAACAATACTCATTACTACTAAACAGTATCAACAATCATATCTTTGAGCAAATTGCAAAATCAAGAAACATCGACGTTGCAACGTTGAAAAAGGTTGCTGATGAATTAATTGCCTACAAACCTAAAGGAGCTTTAGCATCAAAATTGGTGACAGATGTGGGATATTACGATGAATTTGAGGCTGATTTCAAGAAGAAGTTAAAGAAAGAAACAGAAGATAAAATTGACTTTGTAGGTCTTTCAAAATTCTTAAAAGCAGAATCTGCTATTCCTTTTAACGAGTCTCAAAACAAAATTGCCGTAATTGTAGGTGAAGGAGCAATTATCGGAGCAAAAGCAGATAAAGGAAATATTGGCTCTGACGACTGGGTAGCTGAACTTCGTAAAGCACGCGAAGATAAAAAAGTAAAAGCCATTGTATTAAGAATTGATAGCCCAGGGGGTTCATCATTAGCTTCTGATGTTATGTGGCGTGAAGTAGAATTAACCAGAAAAGTAAAACCTGTGATTGCTTCAATGGCAGACTACGCAGCGTCTGGAGGATACTACATGGCAATGGCGGCTGATACTATCGTTGCTGAGCCAACGACTATTACAGGTTCTATCGGGATTTTTGCTCAGTTTTTCAACTTTGAAAACTTCTTGAAGAATAAATTAGGTATTACCAACGACCGTGTAAATACGAATGCTCATTCTGATTTCCCAACAGTTACGCGTGAAATGACTGATTTTGAAAAAGATTGGTTTCAGAGAAGTGTAGATGCAGGCTACGAAACCTTTACTTCTAAAGCGGCAAAAGGTAGAAAAATGACGATTGAGAAATTGAAATCATTAGCAGGTGGACACGTTTGGTCGGGAATAGAAGCAAAAGCGAATGGTTTGGTAGATGTATTAGGAGGCTTGGACGATGCGATTAAGATTGCAGCGAAAAAAGCAAAACTAAAAGATGGTGATTATAAAGCGAAGTTTTATCCACAACCAAAATCTTTCTTTGAAGAGGTTTTCGAGAAAAAAGAGGAAGAAGCACAAGCTAAAATAATGAAAGCACAATTTGGTGAATTAGCACCTTACGTAAAACAAATTCAAGACTTGAAAGCCCGTGAAGGTATCATGGCTTTAATGCCAGAAGTGATTGAATTCAAATAGATGTTGAAATATACAAAGGGCTTCTTAGGTTTTAAACCGAGAAGCCCTTTTTTATGTTTTTGGTTTTAGGTAAATTACAATCGTTAAAAGCTATTGTTAAAAACTGATAGCCGACAGCTGACATCCGATTTCCAAATTTATATTTCTCATTGACTATTCTTATGAAAAAATGGATACCCTTTTTAGCAATTGTTATCTTCTTGTCTGCTTGTACAAGCAAAGTCTCTACAGTTTTTGTGGTACGCCATGCAGAGAAAGATTTAGTCTATAAAGGTGATGACCATTTTCGTCCTTTAAGTACTTCGGGGCATCAACGTGCTGGTAAACTTGCCAAGCGTTTAGCGAATGAAAAAATCACTAAAATTTATGCTACTGAATACCTAAGAGTACAACAGACTGGCGACTCTCTACGAATCAATAATCAAATAGATACCACTATTTATAGCGCTAGAAATGCCCATTTTTTGGATAAAGTTGAGCCTCGTAAGAATATTCTAATTATTGGACATTCGAATACTGTTCCTGAAATTGTTAGGCTTTTGGGTGCAAACTTTGACCTAAAAATAATTCCAGAGAGCGAATATGACAATTTGTATGTCGTAAAAATAAAAAACAAAAAACTCGTTGAATTCAAGGCCGAGAAGTATTAAAACTTCAAGCCTAAGTCTAGAGAAATTAGCCCATTTTTAGTAATTAAATTGCTATACCCCTTGGTGTGATTAATTTCGGTTAAGCCTCTTTGGTATTGAATGCCAAATATAAAAGAGTCGTCTCCACCATTTATCCGCTTTTCAATCCCAAATCCTAATAACAGATTGATATCTCCCAAACTAAAAACATCTGGCTGATTTGATACACGCTGGCTATATTGATAAAGTGGATTGGAGGTTCTATCAATGGGTTTTTCGGCAATTTTTAAATCGAACGTACCTCCAAATTGTAAATAAACAGGTGTATCTGAAAAAACTCCATCACTAAAAATCTTGAGTGTAACGGGTACTTGTAAATATTGCAGGTTATAAGCCGCTTTATTTCCTATATGCTCATCAGCAGTGAGGGGATACGTACCAAACAAATCATTATCATAAAAATTGCTTCCAACAGCATAACTAACTCCTTTGACACTATACCACAGTCCCGTACTAAAAGCATATTTTTCGGCAAAATAGCAATCTATCACAGGCCCTAAGCTCATTTTCAGGTTGATTCCCGAAGCATCAAAACTACGGAACTCCTTTGAAGCATCTACTTCGTTGAGTGTAATAGTGGGTGAAAATTTAAACCCTATTTTTAATTTATATAGTCCGTTACGATACCCTCCGCCATATCCAGAACCGTATCCGTAATTTTGAGCGTAACCTCTGGTTATCATCAACAGAATAAAAAGGACTAAAAATGCGTTTTTCTTCATAATTTTGTACTGTTAAATATGGTTTTGAAACTTAGACGAATACTACTGCTTAAAACTATTAATCTAAAAAACTTATGCTTCAAAAGTATAAATATTACATTATCCTCCTCTTTTCAAGCTTAGTTTTTGCTTGTACTTCCGAACAAGATAGTTCTTCTGAACCCGACGTTAGTTCGATAAAAGTAAATGTAGCTATTCAACGACTTGACAAAGATTTACTTGCGTGTAAAGACAAAAATCAGTTAATAAATTTCTTCAATGCACATAAAAGCTTTGTGAGTACTTACTTTCAAGTTTTACCACAAGACTTTGATAAACTAGCTGAAAGATTACTCCCAGTAATCACCAATCAGGCTTTTCAAGACTTTTATAAACAATCTCAAGAACCAGCTTTTTTTGGAAATACCGAGCTTGAAGATGATTTTAAAGAAGCTTTTCAGCACCTGAAATATTATTATCCTGACTTCAAAGAGCCTAAAATTATTACAATTTTTACAGGTTTTTTTGCGCAGGATATCCTAAGTAGTCCAGAATTAATAATTTCGGACTCTTTAATTATTATCGGACTAGATTATTTCATGGGGAAAAAAGGGAAATTCTTACCAGACATTTATGACTATCAATTAAGGAAAGCTTCTCCTCATGCTATTGTGCCACAAGCTGTGCTTTTACTTTCTGCCAAATACAATGCAACCAAACCTTCTGAAAAATCGTTATTAGCAGATATGGTTTGGTATGGAAAAAGTTATGTTTTTGGTCATACGATGATGCCATCAAAGGCTGACAGCCTGTTTATTGGTTATTCAGATGCACAACTGACGGACTGTTATACGTTCCAAAAAGATATTTGGGCTCATTTTATTGATAATAAATTATTGTACACCAATGAAGACCCTATCAAAGCAAAGTATATCATGGATAGACCTACAACGCCTGAGATTGGAGCATCTTGTCCAGGAGGAATCGGTCGTTGGCTAGGTTGGCGAATTGTAGGAAAATATTTTGACGAAAATGATAAACTGACGATTCAACAATTGATGAAGGAAACAAATGCCCAGAAGATTTTTGAAGAGTCTCATTATAAAGGATTACCAGACGAGGAAGAGTAATTTTGGCTTAGGCTTTGAACAGCAAACTCTCCAATTTTTCTATTAGGGGGCGACTTAAGTCGCCCCCTAATAGAAAGTGAATATTGTACGTGTGTGATAAATATACCTAAAGTTTTTGCACACTTATTAAATTTAGGGTTACATACTCGAGCTTTATGCTTGATATTTAAACAATCACTTAATCACTAATTCATAACTAAATTAATAGCTTTTTAGTAATTAAACCAAAAAATGGCAAAGCGAAGTAGCAATTTTGGAGCAGAGGTTTCTCCAGAAGACAAGAAAAAAGTAAGTAAAGAAGGCTTTCAGAAGGCCTTCAAGATTTTTAGATTTACCCTTCCCTATAAAGGCACATTTTTAATAGGTTTCATCTTTCTGATTCTCTCACAGATTACTACGATGAGTATCCCTTTATTGATGGGTCAGATGGTGGGATCAATCGTTTCGCCACAACAAATGCCAGACTCAGGTTCGGGAATAAGTAGTGGTATGATGACGGATAAACTACAACGCGTTTTTCATGAAGCTCCAAGATTTACGTTAAATGAAGTAACCCTTATCTTTGTTGGATTACTTATTCTACAAGCCATCTTCTCATTTTTTAGGGTATATACGTTCACAAGGGTTTCTGAACAATCAATGCGTGATTTACGCAATGCCCTTTATTCCAAAATCATTACGTTACCAGTTCCTTTTTTTGAAAAAAATCGTGTGGGTGAATTAATGAGTAGAATTACAACAGACATTGGTCAGCTACAAGATATCCTATCTATTACACTGGCAGAACTTTTTCGTCAAGTATTTACTTTAGTCGGTGGTATTGTATTAATCTCTTATTTATCGAGCAAACTAACGCTTTTTATGTTGCTTACTTTCCCATTCTTGGTCATTGCTGCCATTGTTTTTGGGAGATTTATTCGTAAAAATTCTAAAAAAGTACAAGACGAACTAGCCGCTACTAACATCATTGTTGAAGAAACGTTACAGTCTATCAATGTTGTAAAAGCTTTCACCAATGAAAGTCTAGAGGCGTATCGATATGGGCTATCTGTTCAAAAAGTAGTAGATTATGCCTTAAAGGCTGCCACTTTCAGAGGAGGCTTTATTTCGTTTATCATTTTCGTACTGTTTGGTGGCGTAGTGGGCGTAGTATGGTATGGTGGTAATTTGGTATTGCAAGGCGAATTATCCTTCAAAGACCTTTTCACATTTATCATTTACACAGGTTTTATCGGAGGTTCTGTAGGTGGTTTGGGCGATATGTATGCCCAGATTCAGAAAACAGTAGGTGCTTCTGAACGTATTTTAGAAATTTTGGATGAAGAATCGGAAGTAAAAATTGTTGATATTACAGCATCAAAGACAGCCGTTATAGCATCACCTGCGAAGGTAAATGGAGAGATTGCTATCCCTAAAATTCAATACAAGAATGTTGCTTTTAATTATCCTTCTCGCCCAGATATGGAAGTGTTGAAGAATATTTCATTATCTGTAAAATCTGGTGAAAAAATAGCTTTAGTTGGTCATTCGGGGGCTGGAAAATCAACCATTGTGCAATTATTAATGCGTTATTATCATCTTGCTAAAGGAGAAGTTTTAGTAGATGGTAAAAACATCAACACTTTTGATATTACAGAATTAAGAAAAAATATAGCCATTGTACCGCAAGAAGTAATGCTTTTTGGTGGCACAATTTATGAAAACATTGCCTATGGTAATCCAGAAGCAACAGAGGATTTGGTCATTGAAGCTGCCAGAAAAGCAAATGCTTTAGATTTTATCAATTCATTTCCTGAAGGTTTTAAAACGATTGTGGGTGAACGTGGCGTAAAACTTTCGGGTGGGCAACGTCAACGTATTGCCATTGCTCGTGCGATTTTAAAAGACCCTGCCATTTTGGTGTTAGACGAAGCAACAAGTGCACTAGATTCGGAATCTGAAAGATTGGTACAAGATGCCTTAGACCGCTTGATGCAAAACCGTACTACAATAATTATTGCCCATCGCTTGGCAACTATTCGTAATGTAGATACAATCTATGTATTGAAAGATGGCAAAGTAGCCGAAAAAGGAACACATGACGAATTGGTATTGATTGATGAAGGAATTTATGCTAACTTAGTAAAGTTGCAGTTTGAAAATGCAATGATAATAGAATGAAACCAGCAATAAAAGACACATTAAAATCATATAACCTTCGCCAAACAGACTGTCGTGAAGGTATTTTAGATGTTTTTATGAGCAAAGAACATGCTTTGGCTCATGCAGATGTGGAATCGCAATTAACTGAACAGTTTGATAGAGTAACGGTATATAGAACATTAAAAACTTTTGTAGATAAGGGATTAATTCATAAAGTGCTGGACGATGAGGGTAGTATTAAATATGCGCTTTGTAAAGATAATTGCCATTCAGAAGACCATACACATCACCACGACCATGTGCATTTTAAATGTACTACTTGTGGTTTAACAACTTGTTTAGATCATGTGGTGATTCCTAATTTTATTCTGCCCGAAGGATATAAACGTGTTGAGACTAATTTGTTAGTACAAGGGGTTTGTAAGGCTTGTAATCGATAGCTTTTTGGGCGGACTTGAAGATGTTTAGACTTAAGGACTAGAGGACTCTGGATATTAGACTAAAAGATGCTAGATGTTAGACTAGAAGATGTTAGATGTTAAACTAGAGCAGTCGCACTAAAAATATGTTTTTTCTATTAGGCTATTCAGCAATGGATAGCCTATTTTTATGATATATTATAAACGAATAACAGCGTTCATTCAGCATTGATTAATCTTTTAATCCTAAAGTCTTCTAATCTTAAAGTCCATAACCGGTCTCCCAGCAAACATCGCATAAAAAGGGCTGTTGGGCGAATATTCTTTTGATAATTTATTAATTTGGCAAATTATTACTTATTTGTGGCTTAAATCTTCATCAAATCATTAACAAATTCATGAAAAAACATTTCTTATTACTTTTTTCATTGCTTTCCGCAGGAAGTACTATAGCTCAAAGCCCGCTGTTACTTCGCCAACCAAGTATTAATAACGACGGTTCGGTAGTATCATTTTCATATCAAGGAGACATCTGGACTGTACCAAGCTCAGGTGGGAATGCGACAAGGCTTACCATTCATGAAGCCTACGAGAGTAATCCTATTTTTAGTCCAGATGGCAAGCAAATAGCCTTCTCAGGTACTCGCTTTGGCAATAACGATATTTTTGTAATACCTGCAACAGGTGGCTTGCCTAAACGGTTGACTTATCACTCAAGTCAAGATGTAGTAGCTAGCTGGACACAGAGCGATAAAATATTATTCTCTACAAGCCGTGAATTTAAACAAATTGAACGCCCACAAGAAGTTTATACGATTAGTCCCAAAGGGGGAACAGAGTCTCGTTTATTAGAAGCCGTTGGTTTCGACCCTGTGCTGTCACCTGATGGAAAATTGGTAGCCTTTGTCCGTGGAGACATTAACCCTGTAGCTCGTCAGGCTTATAATGGTAGCTCGAACAGAGATATTTGGATGTACAATACCAAAAACAAGAGCTTTAATAAAATAACCCTTTTTGATACCAACGACATCATTCCTCAATGGGGCAAGAATGGCTTACTTTACTTTTTGAGTAGCGTTGACGGAGCGTATAACTTATACCAAATCAAAATTTCGGACGAAGGCAAAGCCGTAGGAACTCCTAAAAAATTGACACAATTCAAAGATGAATCTATTCGTCATTTTAGTATTTCAAATGATGGTAATACTATCGTATTTGAAAAAGAAATGGCACTTTTCACCTATAAAATTGCGAATGGAGCTATTGATAAAATCAACGTAATCATCAATGCAGATGAGCGTTTTGATGCATCAGAACAAAAAACATTGGCTACTGGTCTAGATAATTACAAAGTTTCTCCGAACGGTAAATTACTTGCTTATAGCATTCGTGGAGAAATTTTCATCAAGGAAGCTGATAAGGAAAAAACAAAAAGCATTAATGTTTCTAAACATGCTTTCCGTGACGTTTCACCAGCTTGGTTGAATGACTCAACTTTGTTGTTTACTAGCGACCGTAGCAATGGCAATTTTGACTTATACCTAGTAAATTCTGCTGATGGTGCTGAGCATAATATCTTCAAATCGTTAAAACATCAAATCGTACAACTTACTAAAACGCCAGACGACGAGACTTCTCCTACAGTTTCACCAGATAACAAAAAGATTGCTTACGTAAGAGGCAGAGGCAACTTTATTGTTGCTGATATTAGTGCTGATGGAAAACTAACGAACGAAAAAATCTTATCAGAAGGTTGGAATAATCCTTCAGACATCGCTTGGAGTCCTGATAGCAAATACATCGCTTATAGTCAATCTGATTTATATTATAACCAAGAAGTGTATATCAGAACTGCTGATAACTCGAGCAAACCTGTCAATGTTAGTATGCACCCACGTGGTGATAGCAATCCATTCTGGAGTGCTGATGGTTCTAAATTAGGTTTTGTTTCAGAAAGAAGTGCTGGTCGTAGTGCTGACGTTTGGTTCGTATGGTTGAAAAAAGAAGATTGGGAAAAAGAAACACAAGACTGGCAAGAAAAAGAAGCACCTGCTCCTGATGCTAAACCAGAGAAAAAAAGTGTAAAACCAATCGTTATCGATTTTGATAATATCCACGAAAGAGTAGTACAAGTAACCAATTTCCCTGGAGATGAAAACGATTTTGTGATTTCAAAAGATGGTGAAACATTCTTTTATACTACATCAACTAGCTCGGCAAAAGGCAGAGATTTATACAGTGTCAAATGGGATGGGAAAGAATTAAAAGAAATTACCAAAGGTGGCAGTAATCCTAATAACCTAACATTAGATAAGGAAGGTAAATATATCTACTATACAAAAATGGGTGGTAGTTTATCTCGCGTTGATGTAAAAACGGGTGTGTCTGAACCTATGCCATTTGTTGCCAAAATGAAAATAGACTATTTAGCAGAACGCACACAGGTATTTGAAGAAGCTTGGAGAACCATTCGCGATGGTTTTTATGACCCTAAATTCCACGGAAACAACTGGGTACAATTGCATGATAAATACAAAGAGCGTTGTATCAATGCTAGTACCTCTAATGACTTTAGAGATATGTTTAATTTACTATTGGGTGAATTAAATTCTAGCCACATGGGCTTAACCGCACCAGACCGTGCTGAAACGCAGAGAGAATTGACAGGATTGTTAGGAACGGAACTTATTCCAACGCCAACGGGTATGAAAGTAAACCATGTTGTACCAGAAACACCTGTAACAAAAATTAAGAGTGTTATCAACGAAGGCGAAACCATTACTGCTATCAACGGACAACAAGTAAGTGAAAACGAAAACTTTTATAGTTTGTTAAATGGATTAGCGAACGAAAAAGTAATCGTCAGTGTAGTTGATGCCTCAGGTAAAAGTAGGGAAGTAGTAGTACGTCTTACACAAAGCATTAGTGATAATTTATACAATGAATGGGTTGAAGGCAGAAAGAAATTAGTAGAAAAATTCTCGAATGGTCGTCTGGGTTATATTCACATTAAAAGCATGGATTTCCCTAGTTTTGAAGTCGTAGAAAGAGAATTCACTGCTGCTGGTTATGGTAAAGAAGGTATTTTGATTGATGTTCGTTATAATGGCGGAGGGTCGACAACGGATTATTTAATGACTATTTTAAATTATAAACAACATGCTTATACTATTCCAAGAGGAGCAAGTGCTGATTTAGAGAAAGACAAGAAAAAATTTAGAGACTACTACCCAATAGGCGAACGTTTGGTATATGCAGCTTGGACAAAGCCATCAATTGCACTTTGTAATGAAGGAAGTTATTCTAATGCTGAGATTTTCTCACACGCATACAAATCTTTGGGTATAGGTAAATTAGTAGGCTTACCAACAAATGGTTCGGTAATTTCAACAGGAGGAAAATCATTAATGGATGGTTCATTTGTTAGATTGCCGGGAAGAGGTTGGTACACTAAAACAACTGATAAAAACCAAGAGTTAGGTGCTGCCATTCCTGATGTTATCGTTGAAAACACACCAGACTGGATTGCCAAAGGAACTGACGAACAATTGAAAGTAGCAGTGGAAACACTATTGAAGGATATTGATGCTAAAAAATAAAATTGTTTAGTAAAAATGAAAAGCCGTAATCAACAATTTGCTGGTTACGGCTTTTTTATTAATCAAAAATATCATTCAAGTCTATTGTTAAATCTTCCAAAATATTAACCTTTAACTTTTCTCCTTTTTCGTAATGCTTCAATAAATGATATTCAGAAATAGTTTCGTCGAGCAGATAAACACTTATGACTTGCTCATCAGGGAAAACAACCCAATATTCTTTTACGCCAGACTCTTCATATAAATGAAACTTGTCATCTAAATCTCTTTTAGCTGTCGAGCTTGAAATAATTTCAATAATTAAATCTGGCGAACCGATACAACCCCTTCTATCTATTTTTGATGGGTCGCAAATGATACATAAATCAGGTTGAACAACTGTCGTAATTTGTTCATCTGAAAGAAGATTATTGGTAGTAAGACGTACATCAAATGGAGCAGGAAAGACCTGACAAGTCTTCTTTTTGAGATAATATCCTAGCTCAACATCCAACCGATGAACCAATACTTGGTGCTGACTTAGAGGAGCTAGTGACATTTTGAATATCTTTCCTTTAATCAACTCTATATAATCATCTAACTGCCATTTAACATAGTCTGCATAAGTATAATGCCCATTTAAATCAATATCATTTAATGACGTTATCATTTTATATTAAAAGTTCTACTTATCTACTCCAATAAAGCCAATACATCATCCTTCGTCAAGGATTTCACAAAACTCTCTTCCGTTGTAATCAATTCGTTCGCTAGGCGTTGTTTGCTTTGCTGTAATGCTAATATCTTTTCTTCAACAGTATTTTTAGTAATAAATTTATACGTAAAAACAGTATTTATTTGCCCTATTCTATGCGCCCTATCTATTGCTTGAGCCTCAATAGCAGGATTCCACCAAGGGTCTAAAATAAATACATAGTCAGCCGCTGTGAGGTTTAATCCCAGTCCTCCTGCTTTCAAAGAAATTAAAAAAATCTGTATGTCTTCGTTATTCTGAAACTTCTCTACTTGCGCTTGTCGGTCGTGGGTACTTCCATCTAAATACGCATACGTTCTTGATTCTTGGTCAAGGCGTTCTTTGAACAGATCGAGATGCTTTACAAATTGACTAAATATCAATACTTTATGCCCTTCTTCTAGAATTGTATCTAGCTTTTCCATCACATCTTCCAACTTACCAGAATCTCCTTGATAATCAGGTTCGGTCATTCGTGGATGATTCGCCAATTGACGTAATTTTGTCAAGCCTTGCAACACAACCATTTGTGACATCGCCATCCCTTCTTCTTCGATATGTTCTAAAATTAAGTTCCTAAAGTACGATTTTGCTTCTTCATATTCCTTTTGTTGTTGCTCTGTCATCTGGGCATAATGAATACTTTCAATTTTTGGTGGTAGTTCGGTGGCTACTTGCGACTTATGTCGTCTCAGCATAAAAGGCTTGATGATAGAATAAAGCCTTTGCATTTTCACATCGTCCCCTTTTTTTTCAATCGGCACTTGAAACTCATTCCTGAAAAAATGCTGTGAGCCTAATAACCCCGGATTAATAAAAGTCATCTGTGACCATAAATCCATTGTACTATTTTCTAAAGGCGTTCCTGTTAATACTAATCGATTCCGAGAATTCAATTGCATTACGGCTTTAGTGATATAAGAAGATGGATTTTTAATGGCCTGTGATTCATCCAAAATCACATAATTAAAACGATAGTTCTTCAGTAAATCAATATCAATTCTGATGATGCCATAAGTGGTAAGGACTACATCATAATTATCAAAAACTTCAATATTTTTATCACGATAAGTGCCTGTATAAGTCAGTATCCTAAGTTCTGGCGTAAATTTTCGTGCTTCCATCTCCCAGTTATAAATCAAGGAAGTAGGTAAAATCAACAAACTTGGCTGATTATTCTTTTGTTCTTTTTGTGATTGTAACAACGTAAGGGTTTGAACGGTTTTACCCAAGCCCATATCATCCGCCAAACATCCGCCAAAATGATAATCATTCAGAAATCGCATCCAATCGTATCCTGCTTTTTGATAGGGACGCAAACTGCCAGTAAAGCCTTTGGGTAACTGATAGGTTTGCATTTCTTCAAAATCCCTCAGTTTCTCCAACTTTCTACTCAACACTGCCGATGCCAATGACTCACTTTGTAAATCTTGCACCAATGAAAGATGGTGTTTATTCAAGATAAAGCCATCTCGTTCTGAATGATGTTCAATAAAAGCAAAAAGCTCAGAATATTGAGTAAACCAAGTTTCTGGAATCACAGCGATTTCACCATTGGGTAACGTAAATTCTCTCTTTTTCTGTAAAATCAAATTTCTGAGTTTCAGAAAAGGAATTTCAAAATCACCAAAATGTACAATCGCATGAATATCGAACCAATCATTCCCTTCGGTAATATTTACTTCAATATTTGAATAACCTAAGAAATATTTTTTAGCATCCTCTTCTACACTTTGTTCTATGGTGAAACCTGTTGCTGTTAGTTCAGCATAATTTTTCTGAATGAGTGCCAATGCATCACTTTTAGGGAGAATCATTCGCCCATTTTTCAGTTCTAAGCCCAACGCTTCAAGCTTTGCTAAAGTAGCTTTCTCAAACGTCAAATTTCTTTCTACTTTATGAAAGACATAATCGTCTCCATTTTTTTCCATACTCACATTTACTTCGGTAGAAAAACTATCGAATCTAAAAGTGAATTTCCCGTATTGAAAAGACAGGCTAATGGCTAACGTAACATCTTCTTCTTTCTGAACATCCACATCATTCGCTTCAACCAATACTGTTTGATGACTCTTTTGTTCGGCTAGGTTTAAAATAGGAATAACGGCATATTTTTCGTTCAAAATTTTAAAACCCTTCGGTCGCACATCAAACATACTGATGATAGATGTAACGAATTTGCGGTAATAATCTTCCTCAATGGTCTTTGGTATTACAATAAATTTTTTCTTTAAAAAAGGCCTTAGCTTTTTACCATCCACTTCTTTGGCAAAATGATAAAGCTTATTTTCAAGAATCATCCATGCGGGTTCGTCACAAACGATGTAGGCATTCTTATATTGAAAATCTATTTTTTCCCCTTCATATTTAATCGTAGGATAGTAATGAGTATTTTCTTCATTGCGCATAAAATGAAAAAATACCGTTGCTTTTTCGGGCAATACTTCTACTTTTTGCCAGATGGGGTTGCCGTCTCCTCCCATGATAAACAATTGCTTGCCTAGCAACAAAGGCAACATTTCTGCTTTTATTTTTTCTACATACGAGGCTATAATTTCTTGTAAAGCCTTCTCTCCTTTTTGCTGATCATATACCTTCAAGAAAAAATCAACGACTGTTCTTTTTTTTGAGCCAACGAATTTTTTATAAATATTTTCTGATTGAAGGTAATCAATGAGCTTTACTAACTGCAAATCGTTTTCGTCTAAGCCGTGTGCAAACTCGTTGATGTTTTTTATCGAAACATTTTGGTTGAGCAAAGTCAATTCTTGTTTGTCATCTAACTGAACGACAAAGGCCTCAAAGAGATAGCCGAGGTACTCGTGGTTGAGTATCGAATAAATAATCTGAAATGGCTGAGAAGTAGAAACTTTCATGATAGATTAGTCAAATTCATTTTTTTGACCAAGTAGAGGTTTTAGTTAACTAAAAAAGTTATTCAATAAAGCAAAGAAGTCATTATTTTTTAAGATAATGAATCCTAAATATAGCTAAACTTGATGGGTTTTACCAAATAATTAATCACAAATTTAAGGCTTGATAATAAAAAAGTCGCTTTATAGAATAAAGCGACTTTTTTTAGTTTTAATTATTTTTTCTTCCTTCGTGCCTTTTTTGCTTCGGTTAGTAATTTTTTTGCTTCTTCTCTTTGGGAAGATTTTCGCTCAGAATCATCTATTACCTGTTTGTAATACTCTATCGCAGTATCATAATCTTGGTCTTGCGAAGCTATTTTTCCTAGGGCTATCATCGATGACCAATAATAACCAGAATTAGTCGACCCAGTTTGTTTAGCAAAGTCTATTGTTTTTTGAAAATACGTCTTTGCTTCTTTGTTATCTCTATCATAATTCATTGCATAATAACCCAGAATATAAGCAGCATATCTACCACTCACGCCTTCATAACCAGGATAATGCTCGTCTATTTTTTGCAAAATACTTTTGGCAATGGTTTTAGCCTCAGTAACACGACCAGCAACAAAGGCACTTCTAGCATAGAATCGTTGAAAAAACGGATTGTCTGGGTACGTCTCATACGTGTATTTTGACAAATTCAACGCTTTTTCATTCATGTTTTCTAATCCATAAATCTGTAATAAAAAGTAGCGTGCCTCTGTACGGGTATAAAAAGCATTATAACTTACCTTTTCTAACTGACTTATTCCTTTTGGTTTATCTCCTTTAGGAAACAACCAAAGTACTGGACGAAGCATGGCATAATTTTCTTTTACATAATGGAAGTAATAATTATAAAGACCATCACCAAACATCAATTCTGGACTAAAATCAGAGAAACTTCTTGACCTATCAAGGTATTTTAGTGCATTTTTTGCAGCAAAAGTAGCCTTCGTCCAATGTTTTCTTTCAGAATGCAAACGACCTTTAAAAGCATAGGCTGCCGCCATGAAGAATGCCGCCTCGGGGTTTTCAGAATCATCCCATATTTTCTCAGCCTTTTCAATACTTTTATCCATGTATTCTATACATCGCTCATCGTAAATGACATTTTCAGTATTAGGCACAATTTTCCACCACTCCATCAATCCCAATAAAAATTCAGGAAGAGGATGGTCGGGATATTTTACTTTCAAATAATTAAACTCGCGTTCGGCTTCATAAAACTTGAAATTATACATGTGATTAATAGCCTGTGTCGCCTCTATTTGTACCTCTGTCGTAAGCAAAAGCATTCCTTTTGAACGTTCCTGTTCTGCTTTCTCTGTATCTTTCCACCATTGTGCGTTAGCCATTTGCTGTTGTGAAACCAACAAACTGCACAAGAGGAATACTTTTATATAAATCGATAAATCAAATACTTTTTTCATGGTGATTGTCTTTTCTGGATGTAAATTTAAGGAAATTTTAAGTATTGCTCTAACGAATGATACAACGAAAAGCATTATTAAAAAGTGTCATTTATCCAGATATTCTATTCACAAGAGTAATTACTTGCTTTCTAATGATTTGGCGAGCTCTATAGATTAGCGTATTTTTACAAATTAGAAATCAAGTATTTATGAAATCCACGATACAAGTACACGATAAACATTTTGAAGTATTTATCGAACAAAGCATTTTAGAAAAGCGCATCAATGCCCTTGCTACTGAAATCAACCAAGACTACACAGGAAAACAACCTTTGTTTTTAGCTATTCTGAATGGCTCATTCATGTTCGCTGCTGAACTGATGAAATCTATTTCGGTGAGTTGCGAAATCACTTTCTTGCGAGTTTCTTCTTATCAAGCAACAGCATCTACAGGGAAAGTACATCAGATTTTGGGCTTAACTGAAAATATAGAAAATCGAGACATCATCATTATTGAAGATATTATTGATACTGGACTAACGATGGTTGAAATCAAAAAACAATTGTTGGCTCAAAATCCAAGTTCTTTGTCAATTGCTACGCTTTTTCAAAAACCAGAAGCTTTAAAAGTGCCTATTGATGTGCAATATGTCGGATTTGATTTGGAGAATAAATTTGTATTGGGCTATGGATTAGATTATGATGGATTAGGAAGAAATCTGGCAGATTTGTATGTATTGTGTGAATAGTGCAGTACAAAGCTTTAGACTATCGCTAAAGAACAAGGATGCGTTTGGTACAATAGTTGCATTAATACTTGTATATCGAAAAGAAAGGTCTCATAACTGATGCTCAGCTTGTTACACACAATATTCTATATTGGAATATTGTTATAAAAAAGCAAATATTATTAATTAAATTTGTGGTTCGACAAATAAATCACTAATGAGTAAAGGCGTATTATATTTTGAACTAACAACCCCCGTTGAAGACAATAGACCCGTATTTATTTCAGGGAGTTTCAACGAATGGCTGCCCAATAAAGAAGAATTCCGTTTAAACAAAGTTGAAGACGGAAAATATGAATTCAAGTTACCAGATAATATCAAACTGCCAGAAAGCTTTGAGTATAAATATACCAAAGGAGGATGGAATCAAGTAGAATTAGATGAATTTGGTAAACCTACAGCCAACAGAATATCTAAAGTAAAAACAGGAGTTCTAAAAGACTTTGTACCACACTGGCGACTAGATGGCGAAAATCTTTCTGGGGATTTAATGCCTGAAATCCGCTTAATTTCTGATGCTTTTGAGATGCCGCAGTTTGATAGAAAACGTGCTGTATATATCCTTTTGCCTCATGATTACGAAACATCCGACAAACACTATCCTGTAATTTATTTACAAGACGCTCAGAATTTATTTGGCGGAGGTTCTGTATTTGGAAACTGGGGAATTGATAAGCAATTAGCCGTTTTGGCAGCTCGTGGGCATGGCGATATCATTGTTGTGGCAGTAGCACACGGTGGTGAACAACGCTATCAAGAATATTCGCCCTATAACAACCCAAAAATGGGAAAAGGACAGGGTAGAAAATATACTCAGTTTTTGGCTAAAACGCTAAAACCATATATTGACAAAAACTTTCGTACACGCCCAGAAAGAGAATTTACGGGTATTGGCGGAAGCTCGCTAGGAGGCTTAATCAGTATTTATTCAGGCTTGATGTTTCCAGAAGTATTCGGGAAATTGATGGTTTTCTCGCCATCACTGTGGGTTTCACCTAATATTTACTTTGATGCGATTGATTTCATTTCACATTTGCCAACCGACATTTATGTATATGCGGGTGGTGACGAAGGAACGATGATGTTACCAAATGTGGAAAAACTAAAGCAGACTTTCCAGAGACAAGGCATCAGAAAAACGGATATTCATCTTTCGTATGACCCTGATGGAATGCACAACGAAGACCAATGGGGCAAAGAATTCCCTAAAGCGATAGAGTGGTTATTCTATAGTTAGTCATTCATGAAAAATTTAATCTTCAAACGGCTCATTTATTTACATTTTTGTAAGTAGATGAGCCGCTTTTTTGTTTTTATGTTTTATGAAATGTTATGGCATTTAGGTTTGTTATACCATTAGATAACTTACAGCATATCATTGCTGTAAATTATTAAATATCCTCTATTTTTGCTTATTGCTGTCAGTCCTTTTTTATGAGTATATTTTGTTAATATTCAGGTAAATTATCCATTATGAATCGTATAGAACAATTAAGTAAAATCTCGTCAATAGAACAATTTGATTTGTGCATCATAGGTGGCGGAGCAACAGGTGCAGGTATTGCATTAGATGCAAGCCTAAGAGGTTTAAAAGTATTGTTAATTGATAAAGCTGATTTTGCAGGTCAAACTACATCTAAGTCTACCAAACTTATTCATGGTGGAGTACGCTATCTTGAGCAAGCTGTAAAAAAATTGGATTGGGAACAGTACAAAATGGTACAAAAGAGTCTCCATGAAAGAGATACCCTTATCAAAAATGCCCCTCATCTCACTCGTCCATTAGCCTTATTAACACCCTGTTATTCTTGGATTGAAGGTATTTACCTCACAATCGGCTTAAAACTCTATGAATGGATAGCAGGTAATCATGGTATTGGTGCTAGTAGATGGCTATCAAGAAAAGAAGCGTTGAAAACCATTCCTGAACTAAAAAAAGAAAACCTAACCTCCGCAGTATTATATTACGATGGACAATTGGATGATGCCCGTTATTGTTTAGCGATTATCCAAAAAGCAGAAGCCTTGGGAGCAACCGTTTTGAACTATGCAGAAGCCCTTCGGTTTGAAAAAGATAATGAAGGAAAGCTAACTGCTTTGACGATTAAAGATAATGTGAGCAATAATACATTAACTGTTCAGGCGAAAGTATTTATCAATGCTACGGGGCCTTTTGCAGACCATATCCGTAAGATGGCTAACACAAAATTGAAACCTCGGATGAAAGTAAGCAGAGGGGCTCACATTGTTTTGCCTACCAGTTTGATGAAAAATGAAACTGCTATCTTAGTACCCAAAACGGATGATGGAAGAGTTTTGTTTATCATTCCTTGGCAAGACCATTTGTTGGTAGGTACAACCGACGAAGAAGATAAACTTTCTGAAAATCCAGACTTAGAGTCATACGAAATTCCGTATTTATTAAGTTATGTAAATCGTTATTTAGAAAAAAACGTAACACCCGAAGAAATCACCAGTGGTTTTGCGGGACAAAGACCATTGCTCGGAAAAGCTGAAAAAAGTTCTGATACCAAATCGCTAGTTCGTGACCACGAGGTGGAGATTGACAAGAGCAGTCAATTAGTAAGTATCATGGGTGGAAAATGGACTACCTATCGCTTAATGGCTAAAGACACCATTGACCATATCTATGAAACCATCTGGCATAAAGAACCTGTACTTTGTACATCTGAACATCAATTATTGCATGGTGCAGAAGGGTATCATTTTGAGGATTGGCAACAACTTGTCAGTCAATATCATGTTTCCCCAACAATAGCACAGCACTTAATGAAAAAATATGGTTCATTGGCAGCAACAGTATTAAGTTTAACGAACAATCAGCCTGAACTGAAAGAGTTGGTTCATCCTAATCATCCATTTATCAAAGCTGAGATTGTATATGCTATCCAAGAAGAAATGGCTGTTACTACCCAAGACGTGCTAAACAGGAGGTTAGGATTAGGATTAAGAGATGCGCAAGCCGCCAAAGAATCAGAAGGTTTGGTAGAGGCTTTTTTAAGTACTGGAAAAACATTTATCAATCATCAAAATATTAGTAATTAATCAATTATTTACAACGCTCTAATTTATTCAATTACCTAATTAACTATCAAAAACACTCTTTAAAATGTATATAGGCTCTATTGACCAAGGGACTACCAGTACCCGCTTCATCATTTTCGACAAACAAGGCAATCAAATTTCTGTCGGACAAAAAGAACATTCTCAGATATATCCACAAGCTGGCTGGGTAGAACACGACTCAGACGAAATCTGGAGCAATACACAGGAAGTAATCGGGCTAGCATTGGGCAAAGCCAACCTTTCGCCTTTAGATATTGCAGCGGTAGGCATTACCAATCAACGAGAAACAACAGTAGTATGGAATAAATTCACTGGTCAGCCTTATTACAATGCCATTGTATGGCAAGATACCCGCGTTGGCAACATGGTAGCAGATTTAGCCAAAGAAGGCGGAGCCGATTGTTTCCGTGAAAAGACAGGGTTGCCTTTAGCTACTTATTTCAGCGGTTTGAAGCTAAAATGGCTTTTAGAAAACGTTGAAGGACTAAGAGCAGATGCTGAAGAAGGAACGGCTATTTTTGGGAATATGGATACGTTTATCATCTGGCATTTAACGGGCGGAACAGATGGCGGAATCCATATTACCGATGTAACCAATGCGAGTAGAACCCAATTGATGAATTTGAAAACCTTAGCTTGGGACGATGAGATACTCCAAAAATTAAATATTCCTAAAGCAATGTTGCCCGCCATAAAATCAAGCAGTGAAGTCTATGGCGAAGCTCGTGGTGTACTTTCTGGTGTACCCGTAGCAGGAGATTTAGGCGACCAGCAAGCGGCCCTTGTTGGGCAAACGTGTTTTGCGGCTGGTGAAGCCAAAAACACTTATGGTACAGGTTGTTTTATGTTGATGAATACAGGCGAGAAAATAACGCCTTCGACTTTTGGGTTACTCACTACGGTAGCGTATCAATTCGGAAATCAGCCTGTAAAATATGCATTGGAAGGCTCGGTTGCCATTACGGGGGCATTGGTACAGTGGCTTCGTGATAATTTAGAAATCATTAAAAATAGTGCGGAAATTGAAATATTGGCAAATGCTGTAGAAGATAACGGAGGGTGTTATTTCGTCCCTGCTTTCTCTGGTTTGTATGCCCCTTATTGGCAAGCAGATGCACGTGGTGTAATTGTAGGATTGACACGCTATGTTACCAAAGCCCATATTGCTAAGGCCGCTTTGGAAGCTACCGCTTATCAAACCTTGGAAGTATTAGAGGCGATGGAAAAGGATGCGGGCATTGAAATTTCTTCGCTAAGAGTAGATGGCGGGATGGTAGTAAACGAAACGTTAATGCAATTTCAGGCAGATATGGTAGATGTCCCTGTGGTTTGTCCTGCTATGATAGAAACCACCGCTTTGGGTGCTGCTTATGCCGCAGGCTTAGCCATTGGCTATTGGGAAGACCTAGAAGACTTAAAACAAAACTGGGGTATTGCACAAACGTGGACTCCTAATATGGAGGCATCAAAAAGAGATAAACTTTATCATTATTGGAAAAAAGCCGTGACTCGTAGCTTTGAGTGGGAAGAATAATAAATCCGTAGCACGAGTTTTCAACTCGTGTCACATTAATTTGACGAGTTGAAAACTCGTGCTACGGATTAAATTATAGCTTAACAATCGTTTTCCCCACAGCTTTTCCTTTCAACATCAAATCTAATTTGTCGGGTACTTCCTCTAAGGAAATTTCATGGGCAAGCAATGCTAAATTATTTGGTTTCCAGTCTGTCGCTAATTTTTGCCAAATGTTCTGTCGTAAAGGCATTGGGCATTCTGCTGAATCTATTCCAAACAATGTATTGCCACGCAAAATAAAAGGTAATACAGTAGTATGTAATTCAGCAGAAGCCACTAATCCACAAATGGCCGCCGAGCCACCATACGTTAAAGACTTCAACGCTGTTGCCAAAATATTCCCGCCAACGGTATCAACCACCCCTGCGTAAACAGATTTTAACAATGGTCTCCCCGACTGGTCGTCTAATGCTTCTCTTCCGACTATTTCACTAGCGCCTATTTTCTTTAAAAAATCAACGGCTTCAGGTTTCCCTGTGACTGCTACAACTTCAAAACCTAATTTTGCAAGCATCGCAATGGCTAGCGTTCCTACTCCGCCCGTCGAGCCTGTTACTAATACTTTCCCTTTTTCAGGATTTAATCCATGATTAAGTAACGCATTGATGCACATACCAGCCGTAAAACCAGCCGTTCCGTTAATCATGGCTTCTTTTAATGTTAATCCATCAGGCAATTTCACAATCCACTTGGCTGGTACACGAATATATTCTGCCAAACCTCCAGCAGTATTCATCCCTAAATCATAGCTAGTAACTATTACTTGGTCTCCTACCTGAAAATCAGCAGAATCACTGGCTTCAACGACACCTGCGGCATCAATGCCTGGGGTATGCGGATAGTTTTTGCTTACACCTTTATTTCCTACTGACGACAAGGCATCTTTATAATTCAAGGCTGAATACTCTACTTTTATTAATACTTCACCTACAGGCAAATCTGAAATCTCTCTTTTTATAATATTCCTGACATACTGCTTCTCGGCATTTTCGGAAATCACTAAGGCTTTAAAAGAATGGCTCATGGTTTTGTGTTTGTTTGGTGAAACAAGCTATATTTATATTGTAAACCTCTACAAAAAAACATTGAAAGTCAAGTAGTTACAAACCTTACAGTTACTTACAAAAAGTACAGTTCTTCTGATAATCAAGTACTTAATTTTTATGATACTAGAAAAAAACTATATCGAACACGATTGTCCTTCGGATGTATTTATGAAAATCCTGAAGGGAAAATGCAAAACCACCTTGATTGTTTTGATAAAAAAAGGAATAAACCGTTTTGGCGAAATGAAAAGAACCTTGCCAACCATTAGCGAAAGAATGTTAGCCAAGCAATTAGACGAACTTGAAGCCGATGGTATTTTAACAAGAACGGTATTTGCCGAAGTACCCTTGAAGGTAGAATATAGTTTAACGGAATATGGCGAAACACTATATCCGATTGTAAAGGAAATTAGGCGTTGGGGTAGAATCCATCAAGAAAAAATATTGAAAATAAATGTATAATTGATTTTTGCACTGACATACTGTTGTCAGTAAGCCCTATTTACTTTGCATTGTTAACAAAAAACATAAACCTCAAAATATAAATTAACATGCAAGTACAAGTAAAAGAAATCCCTGCTCAAAAGTATTTTATCTACCGTACTGAGACTACGCTTTTGAACATAAATGCCATTGCCATGCGTGAGATTGACACGCTGTATGCTACAGCAGGACAATTGGGCTTAGACACCACAGCACCTCTTGAGTTTATCTATTGGGGAGCTACAGGTGATGTAGAAAAACCATTTACATTGGAAATTGCATTGCCTGTGGGAAATCAAACAGTAGAAGTTCCTTCACCTTACGAACTAGTTGAACATCCCGCTTTCAAAGCTTTCGCCTATACCCATTATGGCGATTTTAGCAACATTATGCCTGTTTATAAAGAGCTTTTCAACAATTTATTCGCACAAGGGCATAAGCCAACCACCCAAACGAGAGAGGTATATATCAAGTGGGTAGATTTGACTTCTTCTGAAAATGTTACGGATATTTTATTGGGAATTGAGTAGAGTTTGGAATGTAGATTTACCTTTACAATGCCTATCATGGAAATGTATTTCTTTGATAGGCATTGTATTTATCGATTTATTATCAATAACGAATGTTGAATAAACACCAATGAGAACCTTAGATTTATTCCTATTTGTGGCAGAACACGATGACCATTGCTAAGCAAGAATATTAGAAATAGCGAGGGTAGATACTAATTTAATTTTCTTAAAAGATGTTAAACAGATTGTCATTTAAAGTTAAATTGCTTTGTTTTATTTCATGAATAATTTTATCCGAAAACCATGAAAAAAACAGTTTTACTCCTCTTATTTCTTCTTATTAATATTGATGGATTTTCTCAAACTAAAAACCTAGAAGAACTCTGTCAAGTTTTTCATCTGCCAAATAAAAAAGATACCATCACCTTTATTGTATTTGGTACAAAACAAGATTTAAAAATCAAAAAACCTCTTTTCTTTTTCCGCCAAGGTTCACAGCCAAGACCATTACTCGAGATTTATCAAGGCAAATACTACCCCCAGATGCCTTTTAGTATAAAACCCTATCAAAAGGATTATCATTTTGTGATGCTACAAAAATCAGGGACTGTTTTTGTAGCAGATTCTGCTTATATGGCTCAATTAGAAGATGGGCTAAAAACTGGCAATCCAAGATTCTTCACGAAAGAATACCAAGAAAATAACAATCTTGACAAAGCAACGGAGCAATGTAACCAAGTATTTAATTTTTTAGTAAAACAGCCTTGGATTGATACTCGTAAAATCGTGTTTTGCGGAGGTTCTGAAGGATTTACGATTGGGGCTAATTTGGTAGCTAATTATAATAAATCTATAACCCATACTATTCTTTTTTCTGGCCATACTGGCAGACGATTTGAGTTTGAAATCTATCAGATTCGCGATGCAATCAAACAAGGTAAAATGGATGCAAATGAGGGACAAAAGCAAATAGAAGAACTTTATAAGTTTTGGAAAGATATTACTACATATCCAAAGGCAACAGATAAAACATTGGGTGATACCTACTATGCATGGCATTCATTTTCTACAAAGAATATTGATAATTTGCTTAAAATCAATACTCCGCTATATATCGCTTATGGTACTGAGGATAATGAAATTACGATAGGCTTAGATTATTTACCGCTAGATTTTATAGAAAAAGGAAAAAAGAATCTAACATTGAAAGCTTATCCAAACCATAATCACCAGTTTTTTGAATTGAAAAAAGATACTACTGGAAAAGTAATTGATAAGGTTTATCGTGGGAATGATGTAGCCAAAGATTGGATGGAATGGTTAAAATAATTATCAATAAATGCTAATTATTTTCGTCCTTGCAGGATAATAGTCATAAGCATTAAAACAAATTGTTCTAGATATTATATACAGCATGTACAGCATGAAAATTATTGTTTGGAATTGTAATGGAGCTTTGAGAAAAAAGTTTGAAAGTATTTTAGACTTTAATGCAGATTTGATTATTGTTCAAGAATGTGAAAATCCTGCTGAATCAAAAGATAAAAAATACATCGATTGGGCGATAAACTACTTATGGATAGGAGATACAAAAAACAAAGGTCTTGGTGTATTTGCCAAACAGCACATTGATTTGAAGCCCTTAGATTGGTCGGATATTTATAACGGTCATAGAGTCAAACATTTTCTCCCTTGCTCTATAAATGGAAAATTTGACCTACTTGCAGTTTGGACACATCAAAATAATTCACCCAATTTTGGCTATATAGGTCAGTTCTGGAAATATTTACAGATAAATAAACATAAAGTAAGTAATGCTATCATTGCAGGTGATTTTAATAGTAATACAATATGGGATCAATGGGACAGATGGTGGAATCATTCCGACGTAGTAAAGGAGTTGAAAGAAATAGGGATTGAAAGCCTTTATCATACTTTCACAAACGAAGAACAAGGAAAAGAATCTCAACCTACCTTTTACTTACATAGGAATATTTTAAAACCGTATCATATTGACTATTGCTTTGCTTCAATGCAATTCGTTGATAATCTAAACAATATTACAGTAGAACCTTTTGAAAATTGGAAACATTTAAGTGACCATTCGCCAATGATAATAATATTTGAGGATAGATAGAATAAGTAATAAAGTCAAAATATGATTCAACCTCGGTTACAACTCATAAGGATTGATAAATTTCAAATCAGTAATTCCATGAAAATCCTTTAAATTACGTGAGATTAATGTTAAATCTTTTGCTAAAGCTGTAGCAGCAATAATTGCATCTGGGAGTTTTACTTTGTATTCCTGTCTGATATTAATGGTAATATCAACTAAGGTTGTATCTACGTCATGAATCTGTGAAAATGATACAAACTTTTGAAGTAGTTCGTATTCTTCATGAGTAATATTTTTAGTGGCAAATAATTCTATATGGGTGATGATAGATATTTCTGGATTGATATTCAATAAGAAGTCTTTTCCATTAGCAGGAATTTTTCCATTACAAAAATCAATAATAGCATTTGTGTCTATTAAATATCTTGTTCCCATTCATTACGCATTTGTTTAATATTATCATGAATTTTTTGAGCAGATTCATCTGACATTTTTCCCCAAAAGTCAGCCATGGTAACCTTCTTAGGGAGCTCTTCAACGATTTCTTCAATCGCATATACGAGTACTTCTATCTTTTTCCCTACATATTCTTGTGGTACAGATAAAAGAATATCTCTCTGTTGTGGAATAATACTTGTTCTTAACATCGCTTAAAAGTATTTATCGTAAACAACAATCACTCTTCCAAAGAATGAAAGAGTGATTTATAAACAAATGTAATATGTTATTACTATAAAACAAATCCAACCCCAACGGTTGAGTTTGTTTGGTCGTCCACTAATATAAAGGCGCCGTTTGCAGGGTTGTATTCATATTTATCTGCAAAAATTGGCTTGGCAGTTTTCAAGACGATCTCTCCGATTTCGTTCAATTTCAATTCAGCAACTGCATCTACAATCGTATCTTGGTTCACTACGTCAATTTTATTATTCAAAGCTACTACTTTCGCTTTTGAATCATTAATGCCATGCTGAAGGATATAAGTTTTACCTGAAACCAATGGTTTAGAATCCATCCAGCAAATTCTTGCAGTGATTTCTTTCAATGGCTCAAGTGTTGAAGTAGATTTCACCAACATATTACCACGAGAAACATCTACGTCTGTTTCTAAAGTAATTACTACAGATTCCTTCGCTCCAGCTTTTTCTAATTGCGTACCGAATTTTTCAATCGTTGCAATTTTAGAATTTTGTCCAGTTGGCAAAACTGTGATTTCATCTCCAACAGAGAAAGAACCACTAGCAATTTTACCTGCATAGCCTCTATAATCATGGAATTCTTCCGTTTTTGGACGAACCACAAATTGAACAGGGAAACGGGCTGGCTTTTTAATTTCGTCGAAATTGGTAGATTCCAATTCTTCTAACAATGGCGCACCTGTAAACCAAGGCATTTCAGTTGACTGAGTAGAAAGATTTTGTCCGTACAAAGAAGACATTGGAATGAAAGTAATTTCCTGTCCTTCAAAAGATACTTTATCAGCCAAAGCCTGAACTGCATCTTTGATTTCGTTGAAACGTTCTTCCGAATAACCTACTAAGTCCATCTTATTCACACACACAATTACTTTCGGAATACGAAGCATTGATGAGATGAAGAAGTGGCGGAAAGTTTGTTCCAAAACGCCATTACGTGCATCTACTAAAATCATAGAAACCTTTGTATTTGAAGCCCCAGTAACCATATTACGGGTATATTCAAAGTGACCAGGCGTATCTGCAATGATGTATTTACGTTTTGGCGTCGAGAAATAAATATTGGCTACGTCGATAGTGATACCTTGTTCACGTTCGGCGATAAGGCCGTCTGTTAATAATGATAAATCTAAAAAGTCTAAACCTTTACGTTTTGAAGCAGCTTCTAATGCTTCAATTTTATCACGCGTGATTGATTTTGTTTCGTATAAAAGTCGTCCGATGAGGGTACTTTTTCCATCATCCACCGAACCTGCTGTTGCTATTCTTAAAATATCCATCTTTTCTATTGAGTGATTGAGTGAATTGTGAGTTAGTGAATGAGTGAGTTTTAAACTTTATTAGTTTTGGATGATATAATAAATCACAACTCACTCATTCACTAACTCACAACTCATCAAAAATATCCTTGTTGTTTACGTTTTTCCATCGCTGCTTCAGAACGTTTGTCGTCTATTCTGGCACCACGTTCTGAGATTTCTGCTGATAGGATTTCACCGATAATATCGTCTAATTCTATTGCTTCAGACGCTACAGCCGCCGTACACGTCATGTCGCCAACGGTACGGAAACGAACGGTTTCTTCAAAAGGAATTTCTTCTGCATCTTTATTCAAATATTCAGAATCTGCCCAAAGCATTCCATCACGTTGAATTACCTGACGTTTGTGTGAATAATAGATAGAAGGAATCGCCATTTCCTCCTCTTTGATATAATTCCAAACGTCTAATTCTGTCCAGTTTGAAATCGGGAATACTCTTACGTTTTCACCGATAGCAATACGACCATTCAACATATCAAACAATTCTGGACGTTGACGCTTAGCATCCCACTGTCCAAAATCATCACGAACAGAGAAAATTCGTTCTTTCGCACGTGCCTTCTCTTCGTCACGTCTTGCACCGCCAATACACGCATCGAATTTAAACTCTTCGATAGCATCTAGTAAAGTAACCGTCTGCAAGGCATTACGAGAAGCATATTTTCCTGATTCTTCTTTTACTTTTCCTTGGTTGATAGAATCTTGTACATAACGTACTATCAATTCTGCCCCCGTCTCTTTAGCTAACCAATCACGAAATTCAATGGTTTCTGGGAAATTGTGACCCGTATCTACATGAAGTAAAGGGAAAGGAATTTTTCCCGGATAAAAAGCTTTTTGAGCTAAACGTACTAACGTGATAGAATCTTTCCCACCAGAAAACAAAAGCGCTGGTTTCTCGAATTGAGCTACAACCTCACGCATAATATAGATTGCTTCGTCTTCTAATTCACGAGGGAAAAAACCAAATTTCGGAGTGGAAACTTCTGGACTTGGATTTTTTAAATTATCAACCATATTTTTAATTTTTTATTAACTCTTTGACTGTCAGCTTTAAGCAATGAGCTACAAGCTTTTTGTACTTTATATTAATCACAATTGCAACGATAGACTAGACTACTCATCACTCAAAATTCATAACTCATCACTAACTATGTAAGCCACATTCCTTTTGTGATGCTTCCCACCACCAACGTCCTGCACGTGGATGTTCTCCTTCTTGGATGGCTCTGGTACAAGGTGCACAACCAATTGAAATAAATCCTTTTCTGTGTAAAGGGCTATCTGGAACCCTGTTTTCTTTCAGATAAGCCAACACATCTTCGTAAGTCCAATGAATAAGCGGATTGTATTTAATGACATTATTGTTATTATCCCATTCAACAATTTCCATATCAGAACGGTTCTCTGATTGCTCCGCACGCAAGCCTGTAATCCAGATTTCGGCACCTGCCAATGCTCTTTTCAAAGGCTCTATTTTACGAATACCACAACATTCTTTACGGTTTTCAACAGAAAAATAAAAGCTATTAAATCCTTTTTCTTTTACTAAAGCTTCTACTTTGGCAGTGTTCGGAAAATAAGTCTCAAATTCTTTTCCGTACTTATTTTTGGTGGTATCCATCAGCTCATAAGTCTCTTGGAATAAACGACCAGTATCAAGCGTAAAAACTTTGATAGGAAGATTGTTCTTAAAAATAGCATCGGTAATTACTTGGTCTTCCTGACCGAACGATGATGAGAAAACTACATTTCCATAGTTTTCAGCCATATAACTTAGCCCTTCCGTAAGTGAAAGACCTTCTAAGGCTTGTTTTAACTGACTTAAATCTGACATAAGCAATCCTGAATTTTATCCTCGTATCCGAGCTTGGCAAAATTTCATATCTGCTTAGTTACACTTGGCAAACTTTTCGGCTTTTAGACTTGTTAATCCTTTAGCAATTAGTTCTAACTGGTAGCTAAGTAATTAGGAGTACAAAGTTAGACAAAGTCTATTAAAAAAAATCATATAAAGTCTATTAATTGGGTAGATTTTAGCTAAAATATTTTTAAAGCAAAAAAAATTTCGTACTGCTAAATCTGTTATCTTTAAAACAAATCCATATCTGTTTATAAGAATACCTAAATCATAAATCTGTATGAATCAGGCACTTGTATCCTATTTTGAGAAGACTGAGAACCACAGTCGCGTGTCAGGAATGAAATTAAAGGATTTAAAGAGCCTTGTTCGTCAAGGAGAGAATATTCAACTTGAGTTTAAGCTGAAAGCAAATCACCCTGAAAAAATTATCCGGGAAGTTGTAGCCTTTGCCAATACAAAAGGAGGTACTTTGCTGATTGGTGTAGGTGATGATAAAAGTATTCCAGGCCTCAAATTCGTCGATGAAGAAGAGTATATCTTAGTCCGAGCCATTGAACGAAACTGCTTCCCTCCTATTTCGTACGAAATTGAACGAGTTAGCGTGACTGACGACCGTGAGGTTTTGGTCATCACGATTCCGAAAAGTAAAAAAAAGCCTCATTACGTACAGCTTGAATCCGAAGAAATGGGTAAGGCCTATGTGCGTGTTGCCGACCGCTCAGTACAGGCTAGTAAGGAGATGAAGCAAATCCTACGCCGTGAAAATGAAGAAGGTATTCAATTCACCTTTGGCGATAAGGAAAAAATTCTAATGTCATATCTATCAGAAAACACAAAAATTACCCTTCCAGAATTTGCTAAAATAGCCAATATTCCTCTTTGGCTAGCTTCTAGAACCTTAGTTTTGTTGGTACTGGCCAATGTGCTAAAAATACAACCTCATGAAATTCTGGACTGGTATTTAGTCGCTTAGTCAAAATCTTTTTTCTCATAATAAGGAGCTTGACTTGGCACATCTATTACGGGCGGTTTCCACATAATTTTTCTTCCGAATTTGAACGTAAAACCAGCACTAAAACTAAGCATATTCGATAATCCAGTATTGCCATAAACAATTCCTGTATGCTTTATTTTCAAGAACAATCCCATTCTGTCAGCATTTTCTTGAAACTGTATCCCTACACTTGGGGAAAAGCCCCAATTGACTGAGCTTCCAGAAGGAATGTTTTTGGCAAAACCAATATAATTAGGGTCTATCTGAGTTTCGTAACTGGTGAAATAAGCACCAGTTTCTAGTCCCACAAATGGTTTAATGAATTTCTTGCTATAGAGATAATACTCTGCTCCGAAAGATACTGGAACAACATCTTTGTAGTAATAACCATAAATTTTTGTGCTATAATCAAACCGAGATTGTACCGCTAATGCGACTCTCATTTTATTAATGCCAGAATAAGCTGTTAATTTTAGCTTTTCAGAAAGGTGCTTGCGTAGGCTGATATCTAAACCCGAACCAGAATAACTGCCATCGTCACCAAAAGTTGGTTCTGTTACATAACTAATTCCCGTGCTGACTTGGATTTGCGCTTGAAGGAAAAGAGGGAAGAATATCAAAATAAGTAACAGTTTTTTCATATTCAATTCGGTTTATATACAATAACGAATATACAACTTTTTTATATTGCTAGTCTTCTGACTGTCAATTATTTGAGAGCTTATCTTGAAATTTCTTCATATAAAACTGAAAAAGAGAAAAAAGAGGTAGTTACTAGCGGTAGATATGATTAATTTTAAACGATTAATTACGGTCTAATAAGTTTTTGTTTTCTCCAGTTAATGTTTTCACCATGCTGAAAAACGATTTTGAATATCAATTTATTAAGCCTGATGTGTTGCTTTCAGACTACGTTGATTATTTTTGGTTGGTTGCCAATCATTCTGAAAATGATAAACAGGTTATTGTTTTACCTGACGGCAGGGTCGATATTTTATTTTCCTATTCAGCTTCCGAACCTTTCCATGTTGTTCTTTTGGGCTTAGAAAGTCAAGCTACGCAAACAACATTTGCCAGCCAAACAGTCATTTTTGGTGTTAGCCTCAAACTCTTAGCTATTGAATATTTACTTCATACTAGTATTTCTTCTTTACTCGATGATGTTCAAGTTTTGCCCACTAGCTTCTGGGAATTTAAACAAGAAGATTTAAGCAACTTTGAGCTTTGTTGCCAAAAAGCCACGCATAAAATCAGTCAATTGATAAAAGGCAATATTGACAACCGTAAACGGAAACTATTTGAGTTAATCTATTCCTCAAAAGGCTCAATGAATATCACTACATTATCTGAGGAAGTAGCTTGGAGTAGCCGACAAATAAACCGATATTTTAATCAAACCTTTGGTATCTCTTTAAAATCCTACTGTAATATCCTACGCTTCAGGGCTTCGTTTACACATCTGAAAGAAGGAAAGCTTTTCCCAGAACAAAACTTTACTGATCAGGCACATTTTATTAAAGAGGTAAAAAGGTTTTCGGGAGTAGTACCGAAAGAGTTGAGCAAAAATAAAAACGACCGATTTATACAATTTTTAGCACTACCACCTGAATAGCTTTGTAGCGTATTTAAAACAAGCTATCAAAATGTTAATCAAAGATAAAAAAATCGCAATTGTTGGAGGTGGTCCTGGCGGACTCACCCTTGCTAGACTTTTACAAATGAAAGGTGCTGATGTAAAAGTATATGAAAGAGATGCTAATAGAAATGTAAGAGTACAAGGGGCGACTTTAGACCTTCATTTGGAATCAGGACTTAGAGCCTTAGAAGAAGCAGGTTTAATGAATGCCTTTAAAGCAAATTATAGACCTGGGGCAGATAGAATCCGTGTCTTAGACGAGCATGCAAAGATTTTCTATGACCAACACGCAGGAGAGAGCATCGAAGCTTTTGGAGAAGAATGGTTTAGACCAGAAATAGACCGTGGTCCACTAAGGGAAATCCTATTAGATTCCCTACAAGCTGATACTGTTGTATGGGATAGTCATATTTTATCCCTTGAACCGATAGCAAACACATGGAAATTAGTTTTTCAAAATGGTAATATTGCCATCGCTGATATAGTTATCGGTGCAGATGGTGCAAACTCTAAAATCAGACCTTTTATTACGCCCATTAAGCCTTTTTATTCAGGCATAACAGCCCTAGAAGGTAATGTTTATGATTCAGCAAAAAATGCTCCTAAGATTCATGAGCTATTAAAGGGAGGAAAAATATTTGCCTTTGGTGATGCTAAAACATTGATAGTAAGTGCCAAAGGAGATGGCAGTTTAGCTTTTTACACAGGCTGTAAAATGGATGCCACTTGGGTAAAAGACAGCGGTATTGATTTTACCGATAATAAACAAGTATTAGCGTGGTTTAAAAACGAATATGCAGCATGGGATGCTATTTGGCAAGAATTATTTGAATATGATAAAGGTTATTTTATTCCAAGACCTTTATATTGTATGCCTTTAGACCAAAGTTGGGAGGCAAAAGCGAATATTACTATGCTTGGAGATGCAGCACATCTAATGCCCCCTTATGCTGGCGAGGGTGTCAATATGGCCATGTTGGATGCAGTAGAATTAAGCGAGGCTTTAACTACTTCAGCATATCCAACGATACAATCAGCCATTGCACATTATGAAAAACAGATGTGTTTAAGGTTTGCGGAAGTAGCACAAGAAACCTTGAATAATACCGATTGGATGCATTCTCCAAATGGTTTGCAGATAATGCTAGATATGTTTAATGAAATACCAAGTTAGTCACTAAAACTGGTCGTGGGTTTTCCACGACCTAACATTATACAATTAATCATCACATTTTTTTTACTTGTTTGAAAAATGAGCAGACATCCACTAGAAACTGATAATATTTTTTATTTAATTAATCGAAAAGTATTATATTTAAAAATCTTCAACTATTAAAAGCTATGGCAGTAAATACTAATAAAGGACATCGTACAGGTGCGGTAAAAAAAAGGTCTCAATTTTATAATGCTTCCACTGGTCATTACATTAAACGTGATACTGAAACAGGAAGAATTTTAGAGGTAAAAAAAGATGGGCTACCTTTTAAAGGTGTTCGTAAAGAAGCTCCTGAAATAGACTATAAAGCAAACCCTTCTGTTAAAAAATCAACTGCGACTAAGGCTGAACGCGCAGTAGTAAAAGTTTTAGGCAAAAAATAGTGAAAAAGAATATAGACCCAAACTACACCAGTAATGTATTTATCAATTGCCCATTTGATGATACTTATAAAGCTCTTTTCCAAACGATTGTTTTTACTATCCAAGCTTGCGGGTTTATACCAAGATGCGCTTTAGAATATGACGATTCTGATGATGTACGCATTCAAAAAATCAATAGCCTTATTGCAAATTGCCAGTATGGTATTCATGATTTATCATTATCTGAACCCCGTTTTAATATGCCATTAGAGTTAGGTATTTTTATTGGATGTAAACAATTTGGAGATGTTCAACAACAAAAAAAGAAATATTTGATTTTAGAAAAAGAAGCTCATCAATCCAAAAAGTTTATTTCTGACCTTAGTGGACAAGATGTAAAAGCTCATCAGAATAACCCTCAAATGCTTATACGTAGTATTAGAGATTGGCTCTCAAATAAAACGCAAAGAAAACTTCCTCATTCTCCTAATCTACTAAATAAGTACGAAGCTTTTATGAATATTTTACCACAATTGTGTGAAAGTGAAAGTTGGGTTAAAGAAGAATTAACATTCATAGAATATACAAGTTTAGTACATAGTTGGTTGGTTAGTAGCAAATCTGTATGATTTACAAAAAAATCAAAGTCATTAGGTCGAGTAGATTCAGTAACAATATGCTCTGTAGTTAAGAATACTTTTAGAAATAATAGTAGACAGAATTATATTTACCTATGTTAAAGTTACGACCTGAGCATGTATTGAAAATGTATTTTTTATACCCGAAAGACCTTAAATTTCTATTGTTTCAAGACTTTCAGCATAATAAAAATGATTTAAAACCATTTCTAATGCCAGCTCTATGGCTTTGTTGATGGGGTATTGTTCTTGAGACAGCGGATAGTCTATCGCTGAAAGTTTTGAATGGTAATAACTTATTTGTGGCACTAGCATTCCTGCTTCTGCTTGTTGAGTAAGCTCCTGATAAGCTACAGGATAAGCGGCTTTAATTTCTTTACAAGTAACCATTTCTGGTTTATTTTCTTTGTTTCGGCGAAAAGAGAAGCCAAAAAGGCGGCAAATCATGGCTCGATAAGTATAATCGCTACAACCTCCATTGTTTAAAGGAGTTAAGGCAGGTTTATACAACATACAAATAGCTGTTTGGGGATTGGCTATCAGCTCATTATAAAAAAGCTCGGCTTTGTTTTCCTGATAAAGATGATAAGCAAATGGAAGAAGTTCTAAGATAGTGGCTCCAACATTTGGCGACTTACAACAATTGGAACAGCCACTCAAACACGACAGTCCACTTTTTGCTTGTAAATTAGCCAAATCGGCATTTAGTTCGGTATAAAAATTTGTTACAGCATTTACTTTTTCTACTAGCCTCATTCCGTTTCTCCCTTGGGGTTAAAAATATTTAACCCTATACGTATATTTACGGAAAGCTCTGGCTACGATGTAAGGTAGGTAGAATAGCTGGTAATTCAAGTTTATAAAAATTATAAGGAGTATTTAAAAAATAATAGTTGATCTCAAGGAAGATTATCATAATGTATATCTTTTCAAACAGTAGGAATTCGTTGTCCATCAATCATAAAAAAAACGGTCTAAATTAGTTTAGACCGTTTTTTTATGATTTTAAAAATCAATATTATTACTTCAATACATAAGCCAAAGCCTCCTCGTTTTCAGTAATCCATTCAGTAATTTCTGTCACAATTTGTTTTATCGAAATTTCAGGTTTCCAGCCCGTCAAAGCTGTTACTTTTGTATTGTCTGTTACATATAAACGAATATCAGCAGCACGATTTTCTGCTACTTTGCTAATTGGAATGGTTTTACCAGTTACCTCTTGACAAATCTGTGTAAGTTCTTGTAAAGAAGCACTTACTTCAACGCCTCCTCCAGCATTCAGAATTTCACCGTTTACAGTATCAATGTTATGAAGTTGGAAATCAATCAGTCTGTATAAATCTTTTACGTGTAGCATATCACGTGTCTGGCGACCAGAACCACCATAACCTATATATGCCAATTGCTGTTGCCAATAATGTTTAGCTACCCATAGCACCATCACACCTTGGTCTATTTTTCCCATTTGCCAAGGGCCAGTCAGCACGCCACAACGATTGATGACGGTTTTCATGCCATAAAATTCGTTGTATTCTTGAATCATCAATTCAGAGGCTAATTTAGTAGCCCCATATAATGACCTTGCACCATCCAAGGGGAAGTTTTCAGCTATGCCTTTTGATGAAACCCCACCGACTGACTGTTCATCTGACAACACAAAACGAGTTTCAGCTTCTTCAAAGTTCAGTTTTTCAATGGCTTTGATAGGATAAATTCTACTGGTAGATAGGAAAATAAACGCTGCACCACACTTTTTGGTATAGTTCAAGCAATTGATTGTTCCTACCAAATTTGTATTGATTAAGTAATCAGGCGTTCCTTCCAAACCTGCTAATACAGAAGGTTCAGCAGAAGATTCAATCACAAAATCAACCACTGGCAATGCATCAAAATCTTCTTTATTACGGATATCTCCGTGAACAAAAATGGCTCCTGCTTTCGCTAAGCGAGGCAAATTAAGTTCAGAGCCTTTGCGTTTTAAATTATCCAAACAGATTACCTCGTAAGTAGGATAATTCGTTTTAATATTAATAGCCAGAGAAGAACCAACAAAGCCTGCTCCGCCTGTGATAAGAATTTTCAAAATATCTAGATTTATAATTAAAACTTACTCTATTCTTTTTAATACTACGTTTTCAACTGGACGGATAATCAATGGTACTTTTTCTACTTTTACGGCACTGGTATCCAATCCAAACCATTTATCTTCCGAAGGCGTAAAATCTTTAATAAAGAAATAAGCCTTCATGATTAAGCCTTCCAGCAAGGATAATTTGTTATCAAACGATAGGAATTTCTCTAATACTACAAATCGGAAATCGCCAATGACATTTTGTTTGTTCAATGACTCATAACGAGAGGTAATATCCACTTCTCCTTTTTTCACCATATCCTCTACCACTTTACGGAAGTAAAGGTTAATGCGTTGTTCTACCCTGAAACCTAATCTAAAGTTTACTTTAATTACATCGTCGGGTTCTATCACACTTACTTTATATTCCATTGTATAAGGGTCGTCCATTGTATCTACGTGCACAAACCAATAAATATCTGCTCTTTTAGGGCGTTTTTGGAAGATAGAATAAATAATTTTAGATTCTATTTCGCTCGTTCTAGCCGCATTCGACATAAATACTAAGTGGGTAGCATATTTAGGAATACTCATATCTTGGCTCAGTTCCTTCAAAGGTTCTATATAATCAGCCAGTTTTACGTATTCTGTCAATCGCATTTTAATGATATTCGCCCTAAACCAAATCACCATCAATGCAATAATGGCGGAGGCAATAAATAGCGAAACATATCCACCATGTACAAACTTACGAAGATTAGCTACCAAGAATGCCCCTTCTATGGCTACGTAAACAATGATAAATCCTACAATCCACCACATATCAATTTTGCGTGTATGTAGGTAATAGGCCATCAATGCGGTAGTCATCAACATCGTCAGGGTAATGGCTAAGCCATAGGCAGCTTCCATATTGGCGGATTCTTTAAACCATAGCACAACCCCAACGCAACCTAGCCATAAGAAAACATTCATACTTGGCACATACAACTGTCCTTTTTGGTCTGAGGGATAATGCAAGCGAACCTTTGGCCAAAAGTTCAAACGGATGGCTTCTGAAACTAATGTAAACGACCCTGATATTAAAGCCTGACTAGCAATTACTGCTGCGGCTGTAGCAATAACAATTCCCCAAATCAAGAAATCTCCAGGCATTAATTCAAAGATAGGTTTACGACCATTCAAAAGTTCTCCGTTATGTAAAATGAGCCAAGCACCCTGTCCGAAGTATTGTAACAAAAGCGTTATTTTAACAAAAATCCAGCTAATCCTGATATTGCCACGGCCACAGTGCCCTAAATCTGAATACAATGCTTCTGCTCCTGTTGTACATAAAAAAACAGCTCCTAGTAACCAGAAACCACTTTCACCACCATGTGAATTTGTCAGCAAATCATAGGCATAATAAGGAGACAAAGCTTTTAGTACTGTCCAGTCCTTAGCAATCCACAGAATCCCAAAGAAGCCCAACATAGAGAACCACACTAGCATAATAGGCCCAAAGGCTCTACCTACTACCTTTGTACCGAAAATTTGGAACATGAATAATCCCGTAATAATAGCCAATACGATAGGTACCGTTTGGAGGTCAGGATATATTTTCAGCAATCCTTCAATAGCAGAAGCTACTGAGATAGGTGGTGTAATAACACCATCTGCCAACAACGTGGATGCTCCGATAACTGCTGGGAAAGTCAACCACTTAGCATGACGTCTCACCAAAGCGAAAAGGGCTAAGATGCCACCTTCCCCACGGTTATCTGCTCGAAGAATTAGGATTACATACTTGAAGGTGGTTTGCAGTGTTAATGTCCAAAAAATACACGAAAGCCCACCAAGGACTGTTCTTTCATCTATTGGCACATTCCCAATAATTGACTGCATTACGTAGAGTGGTGAAGTACCAATATCACCATAGATAATTCCCATCGCTACCAGCAGACCTGCTGCGGTGGCTTTGTCCATACTTTTATGTTCCATAAAAAGGAAGCCATTGTAACATCGATTGTTACAATTTTTTGTTGGTTAAGTAAAATTTATTCAAAAAAATGGCAAATTATTGTCTGTATTACAAGCAAATATAATACCTCTTCTGGATTATTTACATTATTCAAAAAAAGACCGCTCATTTCTGAGAAGTCTTTTTATAAATTTAGTTCCATTTCTAAGTTATTTTTTCTCTATTCTTCATAATAATAACCAAAAATAATATCCATTTCATCTTCGGATGTTAAGCCAAATGAGATCGTTTGGTTAGAGGTATTATTATAAGTAACCACCGACGTGAGTCCCTCTCCTTTTTTCAAGGCTATCGGTGTGGTATAATTAATCATCGCAGGATGTTCCCAGTCGGTACTCTCATACACTACTTCACCATTTCTTGTACCTCCCAATATTTTTATAACAAACTTTTGTCCATATTTATGATTATGCGATGTCAAAGCTACTACTTTTACATCTGCACTAAACTTAAAATCTTTCGTAATCGTAGTAACAGTTTTGGCGGGTAAACTAAAACTGGTATTATTAAAGTCAATTGTTTTTACAACATTTTTCACTTTTGATTTATCCACCGTATAAAGATTTACATTGTTTTCACCATAATGAAAATCAGTCGTTTTGTTGAAATAATGTGGATTTAAATCAACTGTCATGCCTGCTGGTAATAACAAAGCCGTTCCTTCAGGAAAAGTATATTCCTGACTAGCATTTGTTCCTCCACCCAAAAAAACATGGTTAGACATCTGTAAGGCTGTCACTAAATTCAAGGTATTATCAGGATTCCTTAAATCTCTAATAGTATTGATGGTTGGTAAATTACTCGGTGTTTTATCTCTAAAATCGTATAATACCATGTGGTGGCTATTGGTACGAGACTGGAATTTTAAACGGTTTACGTATATATCTGTAGTATTACCTACAGCCTTACGTACAAAAATCTCTCTCTCAAAATTGGGTTGAATCGAAAATTTTTCTACCTGCATCTGATACCCAGTAGCACCTTCTTGCTGAGGCGTTTGCATCGTTTTAAAATCATCAGTGCTAGAAACACTCGGTGTTTTATCATCCAACAATGTTTTATCGACAACATCTCCTGTTTTAGGCGCACCAGCTTCAATCCAGCGACGAACGAATTCTATTTGACCTACCGTAAGGGCCGTTCCACCCAAAGGCATTGGCGAACCATATTGTTTACCGCCATGATGCGATACATCCCAATTAAGTTTATGGTAAAATAAGCTTTCTAACGATTTGTATGGCTTTACTCTCAGGTGCCCATCTGCCTTAGAAAGTTCATTTTTGGGGACAACTCCTACTAAATTGGCAAAAGCTACTGATTTTTCTAAGACTAATCCGTGTTGAGCATAAGTGCCGTCTGAAGTAGAGGCATGGCAACCTGAAGTAGCACAAGTGGGCGTAATGATTCTATCTTGGATTAAGCTAAAGCTTGATGTTTCACTAGCTGGAGGATTATCATTTATGGCTTTTTTTGAACATGCTGTTATCAGCAGAAAGCCACTTGCTAAGATGATAATTGCTTGGTATATATATTTTTTCATGATTATTTTTGTTAGAGTTCTCTGCTTATACATTGCGAATAAAGATGGTTTTTATTCCATTGTTAAGATAACGGAAAAGATAGTAATTTATGTTGAGATTTTATCAGCTTTCACCAAAGAGCTTTTAATCTGTAGCACAAGTTTCTAACTCGTGCAAGATTACACCCATGCAACTTTTCTTATGAAATGAGCATCTTTTACAGTAAGGGGTAAAACTTTCAACTAACAATACCGTTTATCAAAAAACAATAGTTACTTTGTCAATAAATCTATTAATTGTTTCTTTTTACAAAATCCAACCTACTTCGCATGAAAAACCTTAGGTTATCTCTGCTGGGAGTCGTGTTATCGCTATTTCTAAACACTCTCGCATTTGCTCAAAAAACTTTTGACTGGAAAACAGCTTCTTCCGCGGGCTATACTTACAAGTACGTAAGTAACGACCCAATGAAAGCTCGTTTTTACACACTTTCTAATGGGTTGACTGTAATCCTTAGCGAAAACCACAAAGAACCACGTATTGCGGCATTAATTCCTACCCGTGCGGGTTCAAACACTGACCCTAGAACTAATACTGGACTTGCCCATTACCTAGAACACATGTTGTTTAAGGGAACTGACAAATTTGGTTCATTAGACTGGTCAAAAGAAAAACCATTGCTAGACCAAGTGGATGCATTGTACGAAAAGTATAATAAAACTACTGACTCGGCACAACGCAAAGCTATTTACAAAGAAATTGACCGTGTGTCGGGCGAGGCAGCTAAATTTGCTATCGCTAACGAATACGATAAAATGATGGCTTCGATGGGCGGACAAGGCACCAATGCTTTTACGTCTTATGAACAAACTGTTTATACAGAAGACATCCCTGCAAATGCTATCGACCGTTTCTTGAAATTACAAGGAGAACGCTTCCGCAATCCAATCTTACGTATTTTCCACACAGAATTAGAAGCTGTTTACGAAGAAAAAAATCGTAGCCTTGACAACGATGGTTGGAAAGTATATGAAGCTAGAAATGCTGCATTGTTTCCAACGCATAATTATGGACAACAAACTACTATCGGTACGATTGAACACTTAAAAAATCCATCATTAGTCGAAATTCGCAATTACTTCAAGAAATACTATGTGCCAAACAACATGGCTATTATTATGGTGGGAGATTTCAATTCGGATGTTTTAATCAAGAAAATTGAGGCTTCTTTCAAATACATGGTTAGCAAACCAATTGCTGAATACAAGCCAGCTCCTGAAGCACCAATTACTGCCCCTTTAGTACGCGAAGTGTTTGGCCCTACGCCAGATGCCCTTACTATTGCTTGGCGTTGGGCGGGTGCATTGAATACTAAAGAAAAAATTGTAGGGACAATCGTAGATGAATTGATGTCGAACTCAAAAGCGGGTTTGATAGATTTGAACTTAGTGAAAGCCCAAAAAGTATTAAGAGCAAGCTGTAGCCCAGAATGGAACAAAGACTATTCAGTTTGGCAAATGACGGGTTCTCCTAAAAAAGACCAAAGCCTTGACGATGTAAAAGCATTGCTTTTAGGCGAATTAGATAAATTGAAGTCGGGTAATTTTGACGAATCTATTATCAAAGCTATTGCCGCCAACTATAAATTAACGGCTATTCAGGGTTTAGAAAACAATTCTTCTCGTGCCTATAAACTTTTAGAAAGCTTTGTGTTGGATAAATCAAACAAGTGGGATAAAGATGTTGCCATCAACGATGCTTTGAGCAAAGTAACGAAGCAGGAAGTAATGGATTTTGCTAAAAAATACTGTGGTGATGGTTACGTAGTTGTTTACAAACGTAAGGGTACTGATCCTAATATTTCAAAGGTTGATAAGCCTGCGATTACGCCAGTGGAAGTAAACCGTGAGGCACAATCTGAATTTTTGAAAGATGTAAACACAACGGCAATGTCGAACATCGAACCAAAATGGTTGGATTTCAACAAAGACATTAAAAAAGGGAAAATTGGTGCCTTGGAAGCCCTAACGGTAAAAAATACAGATAATGACCTTTTCCGTTTGAGCTACCGTTTTGACATGGGTTCTTGGAATAGTAAAGTATTGCCTATTGCCCTTCAATATTTACAATTTGTAGGTACAGATAAAATGAATGCTGAGCAAATCAGTACAGCATTTTATCGTTTGGCTAGTAGCTTCAATACCTCTTATACCGACCACCATATTACTTTGGGAATGTCGGGCTTGAACGAAAACTTTGCTAAAACAGTAAGCCTTTTTGAAGATTTATTGACTAAATGCAAGAAAGATGATGCCGCTTTAGAATTACTAAAAGGCAGATTATTGAAACAAAGAAACGATGCTAAATTGAACAAAGGAGCCATCTTGCAAGGATTGGCTACTTATGCTTCGTTTGGTGCTAAAAACCCAAGAAATGCCTTACAGTTTACAGATGCAGAACTGAAAGCATTGAACGCGGATGACTTAATTAGCTTCTTACACGATTTGTTCTCATACAAACATACAATCATATATTATGGTCCAAAAACAGTGGAAGAACTGGCTGTGGCTTTAAAAGGTGCTCACCAAATTAATAGTACTTTCAAGGCAGATTTACCTTTAGTAGCAGATTTCAAAATGGAGTCGCCAACTAAGCCAGTAGTATTGTTTACTGATTATGACATGGTTCAGGCAGAAATCAACTGGGTTCGTCCTACGATTGCTTTTAATTCAGCCGAAACACCTATCGTAGAGTTGTACAACAACTACTTTGGTGGAGGGATGTCTTCTATTGTTTTCCAAACTATTCGTGAATCTAAAGCGTTGGCTTATTCAACGTATGCGTATTATCAGACACCTAATATCAAGGATGAAAAATACCGCATGATTGCTTACATTGGTACACAAGCAGATAAAATTCATGAGTCTATCGCTGGTATGGATGAGTTGTTGAACGATTTCCCATCGTCTGAAAAGAACTTGGAAACAGCTATAGCGAGCATGAAAAAGAATTATCAAACTGAGAGAATCACACAAGATAATATTATTTATACTTATCTAAGTGGCCTTGATAAAGGCGTAACTACAGATGAACGTCAGGCTATTTATAAGGCTTTAGATAAATTAAGCTTAGATGATTTAAAGAAATTTCAGGATACTTTATTAGCGAAAAAACCATATGCAATGTGTGTGGTGGCTTCTGAGAAAAAAGTAAACTTAGATACTTTGAAAAAATACGGAGAAGTTAAGAAATTGACTTTAGAAGAAGTATTTGGATATTAATTAGCTGTCGGCTTTCGGTCATCAGCTTTCGGCTATCATTTTTGATAACTGAAAGCTGATGACCGAAGACCAAAAGCATATAATCTACACACCCCTATGACACAACACCTTGAAACAGGCAAAAAAGCCGAAGACATTTCCGCCAATTTTCTAATAGAAAAAGGCTATCAAATCCTCCACCGAAATTACCGCTATGGGCGGGCTGAGATTGATTTAATTATTCGTAAAGGAATCTTCTTAGTATTTGTCGAAGTAAAATCCCTCACTAATACAAAATTTGGAATGCCCGAAATTGGCGTAAACAAACATAAGGTTGCGATGATAACCAAGGCTGCCGACTTTTATGTCTATAAAAACAACTGGCATCAACAGATTCGCTTTGATATTGTGGCTGTTGTTTTTAAAAATAACACTTTTGAGGTAACGCATTTTGAAGATGCATTTTATTAATTTTTCAGTAACACGAGTTTTCAACTCGTCAATGTTTTTTACGAGTTGAAAACTCGTGCTGCTGAAAGAATAATTACGCTATTCTTAGGATAGCATGAAAATGCTTATCTTTACCTATAAAAATAAATATATTCATATTTTCGTTTATAAGGACAACCATTTCATGTGGATGGCATGAGGGTATTGAATAATGCCCCGTGTGATTTACAATTCTTTTGATTCCATGCTTATTTTTTCACCCATAAAAATGAAGTCTCTCGTTTGCTTTTTAATACTTATATTTTCGTTTGCTTTCAGGATAACATTTGCTCAAACTGATGAATTCAAAACAAAAGCAAAACCAAAAACTGATAGTTCGGCCAAGAAAAAAGCGGGACTGCTGGGTGGATTAATACAGTCGGACATACTAGATAATGTTAAAAATGCGAAAAAATCGATTGAAGAGAATAAAGAAGAATTTAAAAAATTAGGCAATGATGTTGATGATTTAACGGCAGATTTAGGCTTGAAAATCCATAAATCAAAAAAGAAAAGTAAAGCCAAGAAAAAGCCAAAAGACGAATACGAAAACATAAAATTTGAAATACGCATTGGTGAATATGGCTCTGGAGTAAGATTGACTGTAGAGGAAATTCATGTATTACGAAACCCTGATGAAGCCGAACCAAGCATTTATGCTAAGGAGATTTGGTGGTATGACCCTAAACTTAGAAGGGTAACGAATGTGCCTAGAAAAGATAAAAACTACGGAGAGATTTGTCATGGCCCTTATAAAAAGTATGTAAATGATGAGTTGGTTGAAGAAGGCTCGTTTTATGTGGGTGTAAAAGATGGACGTTGGGAAACTTATAACCAAGACTATATTCTACTATCGAAAGAAAAGTATAAAAGAGGTTTTTTAGCAGATTCGAAGGTCAGCTATTACGATAAAGCTGAAACAAAAATCAAAGAAGTAATTCCTGTACGATTCAATAAAGTAACGGGCGATTATCGCTCTTTTTATGAAGGTGGGCAGCTAAAAGAGGAAGGCAAATTTGATGATAGTGTGAAGGTGGGACGTTGGCGAGAATACCATCAGTTTGGAGCAATGGGGCGTTTGAAAAAAGAGACTTTATACGCCAAAGATAAATTTGATAATTCCGAAGCGGTGGTACTGCAAGAGCGAGATAACAAAGGAAAAATCATTTACGAAGCTCCTAAAGCGAAGAAAAAACCTGAGGATGAAGAAGAGAATTGATAGCGTTTAGGAGTTTAAGGTTTATGAGTTTAAAGTTTAAAATGTCTATAGCTATGTACTTAAGTGTTACTGAGTACGTACAAGCAAATTAAAAAATTGACAATAAAAATCACTAGCGAGGGAATTAATTC